>CAIYGK010000401.1 GCA_903925725.1 uncultured beta proteobacterium
ACCCAGTCGGCAAGTTCTTCGCTGGCACATTGCGCCAGGCACATCTCGCCCTGCGTGATGCTGAGCCAGGCCAGGCCGCACAGGTTGCGCTCTCCCTGGTGCACGGCCAGCAAGAGCGATTCGGTCTTGTCACCCAGCAGTTCCAGGTCGGTCAGTGTGCCCGGCGTGACCACGCGCAGCACCTTGCGCTCGACCGGCCCTTTGCCGGTGACTTCGCCCACCTGCTCGCAGATGGCAACCGATTCGCCGAGCTTGATCAGGCGTGCCAAATAAGTGTCCAGCGCGTGAAAGGGCACGCCGGCCATCACCACCGGCGCGCCAGCGGACTGGCCGCGTTGCGTCAGCGTGATGTTCAGGAGCCGCGCTGCCTTTTCAGCGTCAGCAAAAAACAGCTCATAGAAGTCCCCCATGCGGTACAGCAGCAGCGTATCGGGGTAGCCGGCCTTGATCGCCAGGTATTGGCTGATACCGGGGGAGTGCTGGTTGGCTGTTTCGCTCATCGGCTGAAGTCTAGCAAGGTCGCTGCGCGCCCAGGGTCTTGGCTATCGTGTTAAGGTCCCGAAACCATTTTGTGAGAGGAATACATATGACGGCGTTCATGGTGGTGGATACGCTCTTGAAAGATCCCGAACTCTACGAGCAGTACAAATTGCTGGCCAAACCGCTGGTCGAGAAATTTGGTGGTCAGTACCTGGCGCGTGGCGGCAAGATGAGGGTGAAAGAAGACAGCTTGTGGACCCCAACGAGGATGGTGCTGGTGATGTTTCCGTCAAGCGATCACATCGAGGCTTTTTACCATTCCGAGGAATACCAGAAGGTGCTTGCCATCAGCAAGCAGTCCGCTGACCGGACAGTGTTCAGCCTGGAAGGTATGTAAAGGAGCACGACCTGGCGTCATTGGTCCGGCTCAAGCAGAGAGTGGTGCAGTTGTTCGCGTACCTCGGCCGCAAGCCCGACCGGACCAGCCAGATAGCTTGAGAGCCCACCGTAATTGCGCTCTATCACGTCAAACGCCGCCTGCAGGAAGGCCGGCTGCACCTGCCACACCACTTCCATCACATGCGCTGGGCCGCTTCCTTCCACGAGAGGGTTGCGGCGGTAAAGCTGGTTGGTCAACAGGTAATCCTGCATGATGGTGTCGCGGTCCACGCCCAACGCCGACAACAGAAGCGCTGCCGCAAAACCGGTCCGGTCCTTGCCCGCACTGCAGTGAAAGACCACCGGCGTGGGATGCTGCAGCAGGTGACTGAAAAAGCGGCCGAAGGTCGGTCCGTGTTTGTGCACGAAGTCGCGGTAGGTGTCGCACATCAGCGCGACAGTCTCGTCCCTGCTGGGCACCTGACCCGATGCCGCCAGCGCACGCAGCCGTTGCACCACGGTCGGCTCGATCGCCATCGCGAGCCGGGTCACGCCCGCAATGTCGTAGGGCAGGGCGGCGCTTTCGTTCAGGCCCCTGAAGTCGATGCTGTGGCGGATCGGCAGTGTCTGCAGCGTGGCCAGATCGGCCGGCGTCAGGGCGGCCAGGTGGTCGGATCGAAAGACGCGACCCCGGCGCACACGACGTCCTTGGGCAGTGCGGTAGCCTCCCAGATCGCGGAAATTGGAAGCGCCCTCCAGGGCGTCTGGCGTAGATGGGTTGTTCACGGCCAGAAGTCTAGCAAGACTAAAATCGCCCCCTTATGAAAGCCGATCTGACGCAAGGTAGATGAGTACCGTGTCACCAGCCAGCGTCGTCATTGATCCGCACCGCGTCAAGCATCGCGGCATGATCACGCTGGCCATCATGCTGGCGACCATCATGCAGGCGCTCGACACCACCATCGCCAATGTCGCCTTGCCCTACATGCAGGGCAGCATGCAGGCTTCGCAGGATCAGATCACCTGGGTACTGACTTCCTACCTCGTGGCTGCGGCCATTGCAACGCCGCTGACCGGGTGGTTGTGCGCGCAATGGGGTCGAAAGAAGGTGTTCATGATCACCGTGATCGGCTTCACACTGGCCTCGGCGCTGTGCGGTCTGGCTGGAGCGCTCTGGCAGATCGTGGCGGCGCGACTCCTGCAAGGTGTGTTCGGTGCCGCCCTGGTGCCCTTGTCGCAGGCGGTGCTGCTCGATATCAACCCGCGCGAAAGAGTCGGTCAGGCCATGGCAATCTGGGGCGCCGGCATCATGGTCGGGCCGATTCTGGGACCGATGCTCGGTGGCTGGCTGACCGAGTACTACGACTGGCGCTGGGTCTTCTACATCAACCTGCCGGTGGGTCTGATGGCGCTCTACGGTATTGCCCGCTACCTACCCGAAACGCGGCCGGCGGGGGTCCGGCTCGACGCGTTTGGCTTCGCCACGCTGAGCCTGGGGGTAGGCGCGCTTCAGTTGTTCCTGGACCGGGGCGAGCAACTCGACTGGTTCAACTCGATCGAGATCCGCATCGAAGCCATTGCCTGCGTACTGGCGCTTACTTTTTTTGCGGTTCACACATGGACCTCGTCCACCAACTCGTTCCTCAACAAGGCGCTGTTGCGTGATCGCAATTTCGTGATCGGCCTCGTGCTCGCCTTCATTGTCGGCGTGATTCTTTACGCTACTCTGGCCCTGCAACCGTCCCTGCTTCAGGGGTTGCTGAACTATCCGATTGTCTTCACTGGCCTGGTCATGGCGCCGCGCGGCATCGGCACCATGCTGTCCATGATCGCTGTGGGTCGTCTTCTGTACTACATCGACGTGCGTGTCATCATGGGTTCAGGCCTTGCGCTGACCGCTTTTTCGCTCTATCTGATGACGCTCTTCACGCTCGACATGGACACCACGCTGATCATTGTCTCGGGCGTTATTCAAGGCGTTGGAATCGGCTTCACTTTTGTCACGCTGAGCACGGTCGCCTTCTCGACATTGGCGCCAAACCTGCGCAATGACGGTACTCCGATTTACAGCCTGATGCGCAATGTCGGCGCCAGTGCCGGCATTTCGATCATTCAGGCCCTGTTCAGCCAAAGCACGGCGCGGGCACATGCCCAACTGAGTGGGGCGATCACACCTTACTCTGCGGCGGTGCAAAATCTGCCGCCGCTGCTTGGCGCACAATCGCCCACCGGTCTGGCGCTGTTGAATCTGGAACTCAACCGGCAAGCCGCGATGATCGGTTATCTAAGTGACTTTCACGTCATGATGTGGCTCACCCTGCTGGCGATGCCGCTGTTGCTGTTGCTGCGCAAATCAAGAGCGCCGTCGCCAGGGTGAATCGATCGCAGCCGCGGACCGGGTCTGTGGCTACACTGTGTCATCACCACCCCGCAAGGATGCCAAAGACATGACACACGTTGCCCATCGTGGCCACTTCAAGAGCTCTCTGCGCTGGGCACTGCTGGCCGGCGGCCTGGTAGCACTGGCTGCCTGTGCAAGCCTGAATGCAAGCTTGAGCCGGGACCGGATTGCAGAAATCGTCGGCAGTGCGGACCGCAGCGCAGCGGACCGAAACAATGACCTGCGGCGCAAGCCCGAACAGATGCTGGCTTTCATCGGCCTGCGGCCGGGCATGACGGCCCTGGATTTGAGCACCGGCGGCGGCTACACGGCAGAGTTGCTGGCCAGGGCAGTGGGTCCAGCGGGTGCCGTCTACGGGCAAAGCCTGCCGGCGCGCGCCCCCGACGCGGCACCGCGGCCTGCGGTGACGCCAGAAGGCAATGCATCGCCCCAACTCATGACAGTACAAGCGGCACAGAGCGCCGTGCCAGCCGTTCGTCGCACGTCGGCCCAGGCACTGGCGGAACGGGCAAAGAACCCCTTGCTTTCCAATCTGCACTCCACTGTTCGGGTCTTCGAAGACCCGGTGCCGCCGGAGCTTGCTGGCCGGCTTGACCTGGTCACGCTGATGTTCAATTACCACGACCTCGGTCACATGGGGGTTGACCGCGGGCATATGAACGCAGCCGTGTTTGCCGGATTGAAACCGGGTGGCCTCTACGTCATTGCCGACCATGCGGGCAGAGTCGGGACCGGCATCAGCGAATCGGGAACCCTGCATCGGATCGAAGAGGCTTTCCTGCGCCAGGAGGTCGAGGCGGCCGGCTTCAAGCTCGAGGGGAATGCCGATTTTCTGCGCAATCCGTCAGACCCGCGTGACAAGAATACGCCGGAGCCGGCGCAACCCAAGGACGAGTTCGTGCTGAAGTTTGTGAAGCCTTGAGCGCATGAAAATTCCGTCGGTCAGCGCCAGGGAGCAAAAGGAGCTCAATGCCTTGCTCTGGCTGGTGGCCTGCGGCTTCTTCATGCAGACGCTGGACGCCACCATCGTCAACACCGCGCTGCCTTCGATGGCACGCAGTCTGGGCGAGAGTCCGCTGCGCATGCAGTCCGTGGTGGTGTCGTATTCGCTGACGATGGCGATGCTTATTCCGGCCTCGGGCTGGATCGCCGACCGATTTGGAACACGGCGCGTCTATGTCGGTGCGATTGCCATGTTTGTGGTCGGCTCGTTGCTGTGCGCTGCGTCAGCCAGTTTGACCCAACTGGTTGCGGCGCGCGTGGTGCAGGGCATGGGGGGTGCGCTGCTGCTGCCCGTCGGTCGGCTGTCAGTGCTCAGATCATTTCCGCGCAGTCACTTTCTGCCGGCCATGAGCTTTATGGCGATCCCGGGGCTGCTCGGCCCTCTGATGGGGCCAACCCTGGGAGGCTGGCTGGTCGAGGTCGCGTCCTGGCACTGGATTTTCTTGATCAATCTGCCAGTCGGCCTGCTGGGCGGCGTCGCCACACTGATTTACATGCGCGGCGCACCGCTGAAGCGCGCGGCACGCTTCGACCTGGTCGGCTATCTGCTGCTGGCGTTTGGCATGGTCTGCATTTCACTGGCGCTCGATGGCATGTCGAGCCTGGGTCTGAATCATGCCGGCGTCCTGCTGCTGATCATCTTCGGCCTGGCGAGTCTCTGCTCGTACTGGTTGCACGCCGCGCGTCATGACGATCCGCTCTTTCCTCCCGACCTGTTTTCCAATCAGACCTTGAGCATCGGATTGGTGGGCAACCTGTTTTCGCGCCTGGGCAGCTCGGGAATGCCATGGATGGTGCCGCTGCTGCTGCAACTCAGCATGGGCTATTCACCGTTCCATGCCGGAATGATGATGCTGCCCGTCGCTCTGGCGGCGATGACGGTAAAACGACTGGTCACCACGCTGATCACGCGCGCCGGTTACCGGCGTGTGCTGGTGGTCAACACGGTGCTGCTGGGTCTGATCATGGCGAGTTTTGCACTGACTTCCCCAGACCGGCCATGGTGGGTGCTTTCCCTGCAACTGACCTGTTTCGGCGCCGTCAACTCGCTGCAGTTCACGTCCATGAACACGCTGACGCTGAAGGACCTGGACCCGGTCCATGCCAGCAGCGGCAATGCCCTCTTGTCCATGGTGCAGATGCTGGCCATCGGCATGGGCGTGGCCAGCGCTGGTGGCGTGCTGGCGGCCTTTACCGGTCTGTTTGGCAGCGCAACGCCCGCGCAAACACTCAATGCCTTCCACGCCACATTTGTATGCATGGGTCTGATCACGCTGGCCTCGGCCAGTATCTTCTGGCAACTGACCGCTAGCGAAAGCAAAGTGCCGCAATCCGCTGCGCCAGAGGTTTCCGACCCTGGCTGATCGCGAACTCCAGAAATGTCAATGATTGCCGATAACCTAAGCATTATGATGTTCACAGGCACCAGTGACTGGGCAGCCCGTGCGCCAGGGATCGGTCGTTATCTCGCGGTAAGGATGGAAAATGAAAAGGCGGTTTCTTCGTATCTTGACGGCCAGTGTCATGACCTGCGGCCTGGGTGCAGTGGCGAACCTCGCCGGAGCGCAGCAGCCCAGCTACAACTTTTCACCTGTCAACCAGTTCGGTATCAGCCTGACAGCAGCGTACTGGAATCCGATCATTGCCTACGTGTCTGAGAAGAGTGGGGTCAAACTTAACCTGAAGATCGGTCGTACCTCGGCTGACACGACAAGCTACGTTCTGGCCAAGGAGGTCGAGTTTGTGTTCAGCAACCACTTGTTCAGCCCGGAGCGCGATCAACTCGGGTGGACCGTGTTTGGGCGGCGCAACACCCCGGCATTGCAGGGGCAGATCGTCGTGCTGGCCAACTCGTCCATCACCGACCTGTCTCAACTCAAGGGGCAGGAGGTGGCGTTCTCAGGGCCTGAGGCGTTTGTCATTTACAAAGTGCCGTACGCCCAACTTCTGTCCAGGAAGATTGACGTGAAAGTGGTCTTTGCCGGCAACCAGGACGCGGCTCTGGCGCAACTCACTAGCGGCAAGGTGGTGGCGGCCGGTGGGAATTCGCAACTGGTTGAAGGCTATGCCAAGCGCGAGGGCAAGAAGTTTCGGGTCCTCTGGAACTCTGAGCCGTTTCAGGATCTGGCCCTGATGGCCTCGGGAAAAGTACCTGAAAAGGATGTCAAGGCGGTAGCCGCCGCCTTCATCGACATGGCCAAGGACCCGAGGGGCCGCGAAATCCTTCACCAGGCGTCCAAGGAAGTGGGGCTGCCCAGCGACGCGTACTTCATTGCCGCGACGAGCGCTGACTACGCTGCCTATCGACGCTTCTTCCAGTTCGCGCCGCCCTCTTTGCATTGAGTCCTTCCCGCATGAAGATGCTCTTGCCTCGCACGCTGGTAGCGCGGGTCTTTTCGCTCTACCTGTTTGCCTTGCTGCTCTTCGTTGGCCTTGGCCTGGCCGGGTTTTATCGCTATCAGTTCGCGCAAAACATCGAGGAGGAGCAGATCTCCGCTGAATTGATGATGAATCTGGCAGCCCAAGCGGTGGCCGATAGCGCCGTCATCGGGGATTACGACACCATCACCAAGACCCTTGAGCGATCCATCACACGCTCGCATTTCAAAAGTGCATCTTTCATTGATACCCGCGGCGGAGTAGTGAAGGCTGTCAACCCGGGTCAGGTGGCTATCCAACCTCCGCAATGGTTGCTTGGCCTCGTGCAGGACCAGCTGTTTGACGTCAACCACAATATCACGGTGGGCGGCAAGGACTACGGCGTTCTGCGTCTGAGCTTCGCTGCCGACGACATCGCCAGCGAGTTTTGGCGCCTGGTATTGCTGGCGTTTGGACTGGCTCTGGCGGCTCTGGCTGGCGGCGGACTCCTGATCTGGATTCCGCTCGCGCACTGGCTCGGAAATTTTGACCGTGTGCGCGCAAAGGAAGCTGAAATCCTCTCTGGTGAAGTCGATGTCAATGCCCTGCTTGACCGGGACGCTCCAGCGGAAATTCGCCGCACCTTTCAGATCCTGAGTCGCGCTGCTGGACGCCTGTCGGCGCAGCGCGAGGAGGCTGCAGTCACTCTGAATGCCATTTCTGACGGCGTGGTGACAACCGATGCGCTGGAAAACGTGACCTACTGCAATCAGGCTGCAGAGCGAATGCTGGGGCGAGCCGGGCAACCGATTCTGGGCCAGAACCTGCGCACGCTGTTACCGGAAAATTCGTGGACGCAGAGTGCGCTAGCCGGTTTGAGCGGCACGCGGATTGAAGTCCAGAGCGCTGACGGTAAGGCGGCCATTCTGCACACTACGCTGTCGACATTGCGATCGAGTTCGCATCAAGTGCTGGGTCATGTGCTGGCATTTCGGGACTTCACGCAAGAGCATGCGATGGACCTGCAGTTGAGAGCCGGGCTGGAGTCGCGCCAGCGAACCCTGGAGTCCTTGCAGGAAGTGCTCGATTCGATTGATACGTCCGATGCTGGCGTTGCCATGACACAGTCAGGCGACGATCTGGACGCGATCATGGGTCGTGTGCTTGCGCTTGTCAGCGAGCGTGAACAGGGCAGGCGCGCGCTCGATAGACAGAAGTTTGCGCTGGACCAGCATGCAATCGTGAGCATCACGGATTTGAGTGGAAATATTACCTACGCGAACGACAAGTTCTGCGAAATCAGCGGTTTCGACCGTTCCGAATTGCTGGGGTCCAACCATCGTCTCGTGAATTCCGGACATCACTCGGCCCAGTTCTGGGAGGCCATGTGGCACGAAATCTCCGATGGCCGTGTGTGGCGTGGAGAAATTTGCAATCGCAGCAAACAGGGCGTCTATTACTGGGTCAGTGCAACCGTGGTGCCGCTGCTTGACAAGAACGGCTTGCCGGAACAGTACATTGCCATTCGTACCGATATCAGCGCGCGCAGGATCAGTGAGAGCCAGTTGCAGGAACAACTGCGCTTTATCGAAGTGTTACTGGAGACCACGCCTGCTGCCATTTATCTGAAGGAACGTTCGGGACGCTACCTGCGGTTCAACAAGGCCTTTGAGGAACTTTTCGGGATCGATCGCAAGGATTGGGCGGGGCGCGATGTTTTTGAACTTGTAACAGGGCCGGTTGCCGAGCACATGCACGCCATGGACCAGGAGTTGTTCCTGACGGGACTTCCCCAAACCTACGAAGCAGTCTTCACCAACCGCAAGACGGGACGCTCTCATGAGGGCTTGTTCTGGAAAGCGGCTTTGACCAACGCCGAAGGTGTGATCACCGGGTTGGTGGGTACGGTAATGGACGTCAGCGAGCGCAATCGCATCGAGCAGGAGTTGCGCGAGGCCAAGATCAATGCCGAAGCGGCCAGCAAGGCGAAGAGCGATTTTCTGGCGAACATGAGTCACGAGATCAGAACGCCCATGAATGGTGTCATCGGAATGACCGACCTGGTGCTGGGTACGGATCTCAGCACAGAGCAGCATGAGTATCTTTCGATCGTCAGGTCCTCGGCTCAGGCTCTCATGGTGATTCTCAACGACATCCTCGATTTTTCAAAAATTGAAGCCGGCATGCTGATGATCGAGACGGTTGAATTTGATCTTCCTGGCACGATTGCGGATAGCCTGAAGATCATTGTGCCGCGCGCTGAAAAGAAGGGACTGTCCATGCCATGTCGACTGGCGCCCGACTTGCCGGCGTTGGTGCGGGGCGACCCGGGCAGAATCCGCCAGGTTCTGACCAACCTTTGCGACAACGCCATCAAATTCACGGCCAAAGGCAGTGTGGTGGTTACGGTGCACAACACAGTGCTGGACGAATGTCAGTGTGAGTTGCAGGTGTCCGTATGTGATACGGGTATTGGCATTCCCCCGGAAAAACAGCAAGCGGTGTTTGACGCCTTCAATCAGGCCGACACTTCCACCACGCGTCACTTTGGCGGCACCGGTCTTGGCTTGACGATCTGCGCACGTCTTGTTGCTTTGATGGGCGGGCGGATCTGGATCGAGAGCGCAGTGGGCCAGGGCAGCACATTTCACTTTACGGTGCGCTTGCAGACGACGGCGCTTTCCCAGGTGCCCGTCGCGTCGGCCCGGCGAGTTGTACAGGCGGCGCAGGAACTGTCTGGCGGTATCGGGGGTTTGCAAATTTTGCTGGTTGAAGACCATCCGGTCAACCAGAAGCTGGCTACGACCCTGCTCAAGCAATGGGGTCACATCGTGCAAGTCGCGAACAACGGGCAGGAAGCCGTGGCCTTATTTCCGACACAGCATTGGGATCTTGTGCTGATGGATATGCAAATGCCGGTCATGGGTGGTGTAGAAGCGACACGCTTGATCCGAGCCAGCGAAGCAGCCGGAGAGCGAACGCCCATCGTCGCCATGACTGCCAATGCCATGGCCCTGGATCGGGCAACTTGCATCGAAGCCGGAATGGATGAGCATTTGTCCAAGCCCTTCAAGGCGGCAGCCCTGCAGGCCATGCTATCGAAATTTGTCAAGCCGAAAGCGGACGCCGTGTCGTGATCCGGCTGTCGGGTGCAGCGCTCAGGTCGGGGAACGCTGTGCCAGAAATGCTGCCAGCGCCTTGTTCAATGCCGCTGTTTCGGCCTGCAACGCCAGGTAAACCGGCTGGGCCTTGCTGATGTTGCTCTCCATTTCGGGATCTTCCAGATCGCGGGTTAGCTGTTCGATGCGGCTTGCGTTGAAATTGCCCGCCAATCCGCGCAAGGTATGCGCGGTCCGTTTCAGGACCGCATAGTCGGCCGTCTCGATGGCCGCCTGAATCTGGTTCAACTGCCGTGGGCAGTCATCCAGGAAATCCTGTCCGATCGTCTCGATGATCCAGGCGTCTGCCGTCTCCAGCGCATGGACATAGTCCACAGGATCCGTCGGCCCCGAGGGCAATGGCGGCTCGTCGGCAGCGCTGTGCAAAATCCCGGAGAGGAGCGCGACCAGGACGTCGACGTCGAGCGGTCTGGATATGCAGTCATCCATGCCCGCCGCCTGGCAACGCTGGCGGACAGCGGCTGCGTCACCGGTGGTGATGCCGACGATGGGCGTGTGATGGTTGTTGTCTTGATCGCGTTGGCGCATCAAGCGAGCGGTTTGCAAGTCATCGAGCTGCATCATCTCCAGGTCCAGCAAGACCAGGTCATACTGCTGCGACGCCGTCAGATCCAGGGCCTCAACTCCACTGGCTGCGAGTTCCACACGGTGACCGGATTTGGACAAGCGGGTGGCCGCCATTTCCTGATCTGCCGGTTTGCTCTCCACGACCAGAATGTGGAGCTGCTTGTGCAACTGCGCTTCCCGCAAATTATGTTTCGTAATCAAAACCGAATCCGGCGGCGCGCTCAAGGCCATTTTGATGGCGTCGAAGAGCTCGTTCTTGTCGACCGGCTTGGTCAGGTAAGCCTGCACGCCAAGCTCGCGACAGCGTTGCGCGTCGCCACGCATGGCACCGGAGGTTAGCATCATCACGACGGCGCCGGACAGTTCCGGCGCGTCCTGGAACCTTTGCGCAAGCTCGAATCCGTCCATGGTCGGCATCATCCCATCGACTACCGCGAGGCGGAAGGGCTGGCCGTTGCGCTGGGCCGCAGTGGCGACCTGCAGCGCCTGCGTTGCGTTGTCTACGGCGGTCGGGTTCATGCCCCACTTTTTCAGCAGGCGCGACAGCAGTCTCAGATTGGTTGCATTGTCGTCAACGATCAGCACCGACAGCCCCTGCATGTCAACCGTGGCCGGGAGTCGGTGTTGTGCCGCCCCTGGCGTGAAGGGGATCTGAAAGCCGAACACACTACCCTGTCCCAGGCTGCTCGTGACACTGAGGTTTCCACCCATCGCTGTGACCAGCTGGCTGGCGATGGCGAGTCCCAGACCGGCGCCACCGTACCTTCGCGTGCTGGAACTGTCAGCCTGCGTGAACGCCTGGAAAATGTCCTCCTGATCCTCTGGCGCGATGCCAATGCCATGGTCCACCACCTCAAAACCAAGCACCACCGAACTGCTCTGCTCGGCAATGAGTTTGACGCGCACGCTGATCTCTCCAGCCTCCGAAAATTTGACGGCGTTGCTGAGCAGGTGGTTCAGCACCTGACGCAGCGCGCCGGGATCGCCCTTCAGGAAGTCGGGGACGCCGTCTTCCACGTCGCAAATCAGTTCGAGTCCCTTTTTCTCCGCTTCCAGCGTCAGTGGCTTGCTGGTGGCCGCCAGCAGCGAGCGCAGATCAAACTCGACCTGATCCACTTTCATCTTGCCGGAGTCCAGTTTGGAAAAGTCAAGAATGTCATTGATGACCTTGAGCAAGGCGTCGGCGGAGGATTGAACAACGCGCAGGTATTCGCGCTGCTCGGCGTCAAGCTGGGTGTCCAGAGTCAATTCGGTCATGCCGATAATGCCATTCATCGGGGTACGAATTTCGTGACTGATGGTGGCCAGGAAATCACTCTTTGCCTGGTTGGCATGTTCCGCTGCCTCCTTGGCCAGCGTCAACTCCTGCACGCGTTCTCGAACCGCCCGCGACATGGTGTTGAAGGCAGCGCCGAGTTGGCCGAGTTCGTCCGACCCTTCACTCACCGCGGCAGGACTCAAGTTGCCGGCCGTGACGTCCTGGCTGGCGCGCGTCAGGTCCGACAGATGACGTGTCATCCACAGGCCAAGGCCCGTCAATAACAGCATGGAAAGCAACAGTTCAATGGCTGCAATCGATGAACCCTGGATCATCAGAGTGCGTCGTGCAGTAACGATATGAGACAGATCCAGCCCGAAGTGCAGTTGACCCAGAACCTGTCCGTACATCACGATGGGCTTTTGTATGTGATACACAGGATTGCCCAGTTGACGCGTCAGATCAAAGCCAATGTCTGCCGACGGCAAGGGCTGCGTTGGCGCCAGGCCACTGCTGGCGACGCGGTTGCCCTGGGCGTCTATCACCGCGAGGTATTGAACGCCTTTATGACTCAGACTCTCATCAAGCACCGACTGCACTGTGGCGTAATCGTGCTGGGCCAACGGTGCAATGGTGGCGGCGGTCAGGACCGGCGCAAACTGGCGCGAATGCAGCTCCACTTGCTCCACCATGAAGTCGTTCATCAGACGCAGGCTGTTGTAGACCAACAGGGGCAGCATGACTGCCTCGACGACAAATGCCGCCAGCAGCAGACGCATCCGCAATGAGTGAAAGCTGAACTTCATTTCATGGCTCCGCGCGGTCGCTGATCACTTCAACGTCTGTCGAACTTCCGCCGCGTAAGGATCCATGGCCTCCAGTTCCTTCGGTTTAAGCTTGCGGTAGCCCTCGAGTTTGTATTTTTCAAAGTACAGTTTTCCCTCGGCACCTTGTGCAAAGCTCGCGAGCGCCGAGTCAATCGTGTCCTTGCGTGTCAAGTAGCGCTTGTTGAGCATGTAAACCCGACCGGCCAGCGACTCGCTGATGACCAGAAATCGCAGTTGCGATTGCGTATCGCGTGGCAGGCTCTGGTAATTGGCCAACGATGTAAATCCGGCTGCAGCTTCGCCCGACAGCACGATGCGAGCCACGCTGTCCGACGCGCTGACGTAGCGCAAGGGTTCGAGAATGCCGTTCTGCTTGAGCCAGTGCTGGCCCCAAAGCGTGACCAGAGAGGTGGAGGACAGGCCCAGGACTGGTTTGCCTTTGAGGTCTTTGGCAGACTTGTAGGAACTGTTGCCGGCCACCAGCGCGACCGCCCGAAAGTCGGCGCTGTACGTCAGCAGGGGGATGTAGTCAGCGTCGGTCTGACTGAGTCGCGCCTGGTGACCGGTGGTCACCGCGATGTCGTACTCCTGACGCAACATGCGCCGCGCAAACTCTGTGAAATCGGGTGCCGTCACCACTTCAACCGGCATGCCAAGCGCTTTTTCAAGCTGCAATCGAAGAGGTTGATACATTTCCAGAATGATGCGGGCGCTGGTATGCGGCGCGACACCCAGTCGAAAAACTGCGCCTGGCTGGGCTTGTACAGCACAGCTAAGCAGCAGGCAAAGCGCCAAACAGGCGCGGCGTGAGAGATGAAGCTTGGACATGGGATTGACGGATCGGTGGTTTGAAAGGAAAGGTCAGAGCGCTGGTTTCGGAACCTGCCAGCGCAAGAAGCACGCAGCCAATACTTCCCGGTTGAAAGGCTTGGAAAGAAAGTCGTTCATGCCAGCCGCGCGGCAGGCCTGCTGGTCAGACTGCATGGCGTTCGCCGTGAGTGCGATGATGGGGCAGTCCACGTTGGCGCCCTCGGAGGAACGAATCCGGCGCGTTGCTTCAAGACCATCCATCACCGGCATTTGCATGTCCATCAGAATCAGTTCATAGCGTTGCCGCTTGGTCGCTTCGACGGCCTCCAGACCGTTTTCGGCGAGGTCGGCTGAATAGCCGAGCCGCCCCAGGAGCGCCAACGCCACTTTCTGATTGATCTTGTTGTCTTCCACCAAGAGAATGCGCGGAGCGGTGTCTTCCCTTGAAGTGCCCAGGGGTGAAGTTGGCGCGATCGGGTCAGTAGCGGCAGTCGAACCATGTCTGGTCTCGGCTGACTCCGTCGCCGATTGCTTCTGCACCGCTTTGCTCTGATCTGCGCCTGGCTCGGCCGGCGTTAGCGCGCTTGCATGAAGAGGTAGTTGAAACCAGAACCGACTGCCTTGCACCTCCGAGCAATCAACGCCGATGCTTCCGCCCATGCCCTCGACCAGGCGCTTGCAGATGACCAGACCGAGCCCGGTGCCGCCATATTTGCGGGATATCGATGCATCGACCTGAATGAAGTTGGAAAAGAGCTTGTCGCGTGCCTCCGGCGGAATGCCGCATCCGGTATCGATCACCTCAAACCGAAGTCCCTCGGGCAGTTGATTGACCTTGACCCGGACTTCGCCGCGCTCGGTAAACTTGACCGCGTTGCCGGCCAGGTTGAGCAAAACCTGCCGGATGCGCAGGCTGTCGCCAAGATAGGCGGCGTTGACATTGGGCGCAATGTCGACCACGAAGTCAATTCCTTTTTCCTTGGCCCTGACCCTGAGCAGAGACGCCGCCGATTCAGTCAGGTCGACCACTGAAAACGGATGGTTTTCAAACTCCATGTGACCGGCTTCAATTTTCGACAGGTCCAGAATGTCGTTGATGATGGCCAGCAAAGCGGCACCCGAAGCAACAATATTTTGGGCAAAACCCAATTGCTCCTCGTCGAGCTTGGTCTCCAGCAGCAAACCGGCCATACCGATGACACCGTTCATGGGTGTCCGGATCTCGTGCGACATGTTGGCCAGAAATTGCGACTTCGCCTTGCTGGCGTCTTCTGCTGACAGCCTGGCACGCCGGTTCGCACCGACGAACAGCAGCAGCGCGGCCACCGCAACGATCACCATGATGCCGGCCAGCGCCAACAGCAGGAAGACTCCCAACTGCTCGCCTTGGGCACGCTGAAATTCAGGCAACGGTCGGGGAAGGTGAACGGTGACATTCCCGTCAGCGGCCACCTTGGAAAGCATCACCAGAAGCGGTGACCCGTCGGTCCCCTGGAACAGGTCCGAATACCTGTCATGTTCAACCGCCCGCAGATCCAGCGGACTAAAGTTTGTTCTCTGATATTTTTCCAGCCGGGCTTGCGCAGAAAGCGAATTGGCCGCTGCACCCGGCATGACCTGGTGTTCAAGCACTTTGTTCCTGGCCAGTACCACGACCCCATTGGAATCGGTCACAAACCCGTTGATTGGCCAAATCCAGCGTTTGAACTCGGTGATGTCGCGTTTGACGACAACGCTGCCAATGAATTGTTGCTTGTCATTCAAGACAGGATGGGAGTAGTACAGACCCGGCAACTTGCTGACCTTGCCAACGGCATACTGCTGACCCGGCTGACCGCTGCGAGCCTTCTTGAAATATTCGCGTTCCAAATAGTTGGTGCCAATGAAACTGCCGGGCTTGTCGGCATTGCTGGAGGCTACACAGTCACCGGCGGCGTTGACCAGCCAGACCACATCGGCGTCCAGGGCGGTCGCCACGGACGCCAAAAAGTTTCCGACTCTGAATTGCTCGCTATGCTGGGTCCAAAGGCGCTTGCGATCTTCGTAGGGGAGTATTGATGCCACGACCTGCGGCCCAAAGCGTCCCAATTCCCGCCGCACGGTCTCTTCGCCGGCAAGCAAACGCGGAACGTTGCGCAGAATCCGGATGGCGTTGTCGATTTCGCTTGTAACAGCCTCAATTTGCTGCTCCGCCTGCCTGCTACCGTCCTGATAGGCCTGGTCGGCCACGCTGGCGCTGTACTGCACCGATGCGATCCAGGTTGCAACAATCCAGGTCAACGCAAGAACGGCAGTCAATGCATGGATTCGATTGACGCGCCGACTCAGCCGTCTCCAGACAGGCCTCGCGTCAAAGCTGTCGCCACCGCCCATAGTCACGCCCCTTTTCGATTCGTCCATTAAACCATAGCGAGCATGCCGTTGGTTAACGGAAAAGCCTTGGAAAAGAGCCTCTTTTTGGCAGATCGCCGAATTTCGAGCGGCTGAAAATGACCCGGTTCACAAACGAAAACTGGTATCTCTTTCTTATCAAGGCCTGACCTGTCATGACACACCAGATCCTCATTGTTGATGACACCGAGATCAATCTGATCCTGTTCGCCGCTTTGGTCAAGAAGATCGAAGGCTGTCACTCGAAATCCTTCTCCAGCGCGCCGCAGGGCCTGGCTTGGGCGCAAAGCAACGACTTTGACCTGGCCATCGTCGACTACATGATGCCCGAGCTCGATGGCATCAGGTTCATCGAGTTGCTCAGACAAACACCCGGCAGGGAAAACCTGCCCATACTCATGATTACTGCCAATGACCAGAAGGCGGTTCGCTATCAGGCGCTTGACGCCGGAGCATCCGACTTTCTGACCAAACCGGTGGACCAGGTTGAATTTCGGGCACGGGTCAGCAACATGCTGGCACTTGGCGACGTCAGAAAGAAACTGGCCGACCGAGCTGCCTGGTTGGCTGAAGAGGTGCGCAAGGCCACTTCCGAAATTGTCGAACGCGAGCGCGAGACAGTGCTTCGCTTGTCGAAAGCGGCGGAGTATCGCGACCCTGACACCGGGGGTCACATCTTGCGCATGGCGCGCTATTCCGAGTTGATCGCGCGGGCGCTGGGACTTTCGGTTGCCGAGCAGGAACTGGTGCTGGAGTCGGCACCGATGCACGAATTAGGCAAGGTGGGTATTGCTGACGAAATAC
>CAIYGK010000402.1 GCA_903925725.1 uncultured beta proteobacterium
CGACATGCACGGCATCCAGACCAGCGGCAACTGCATACGCAACATCACCAGTGACGAACGCGCCGGCATTGCCGCCGACGAAATTGCCGACCCACGTCCGTTTGCCGAGATCATGCGCCAATGGAGCACGCTGCACCCCGAGTTTGCCTACCTGCCGCGCAAGTTCAAGATTGCCATCACCGGTGCGCAGGAGGACCGGGCAGCTACTGCCTGGCACGACGTCGGCCTGCAGGTGTTGCGCTCGGAAGACGGCAGCATCGGCTTCAGGGTGCTGGTGGGTGGCGGCATGGGGCGCACACCGATCATCGCCAGTACGCTGCGTGAATTTTTGCCTTGGAACCAGATCCTCAACTACCTGGAAGCGCTGGTGCGCGTCTACAACCGCTGGGGCCGACGCGACAATATGTACAAGGCCCGCATCAAGATTCTGGTGAAGGCCGAGGGACAACGCTTCAAGGACGAAGTGGAAGCCGAGTACCAACAGATCGTCACGCACGACGGCGCGCCTCACGCCATTACGCAAGCCGAGCTTGATCGCGTTGCGGCTTCCTTTGTGCCACCTACGCTCACCGCTCTGGTGCACCCGACCGCCGAGGCGCAGAGCCATCAGTGGAGCGCCGCCGACAAGCTGGAATACAGCCGCTGGCTCAAACAGAACGTCGCGCCGCACAAAATTCCTGACCTGCGCGCCGTGACGCTCTCCTTCAAACGTCTGGGCTACGCGCCGGGCGACGCCACAGCGGCCCAGCTTGACGCGGCAGCGCAACTGGCCGAAGACTATTCCGCTGGCGAAGCGCGCGTCACGCACGATCAAAACCTGTTGCTGCCCTGGGTCCGCGCGGACCAGTTGCCTGCACTCTGGCAGGCGGCACGTCAGCTGGGACTGGCACGCTCCAACATCCGGCTGCTAACCGACATGATTGCCTGCCCGGGGGGAGACTTTTGCGGACTCGCCAATGCGCGTTCCATTCCGGTGGCCCAGGCCATCAGTGAGCGCTACCAGGACATGGACGAACTGCACGACCTCGGCGAGATCGACCTGCACATCAGTGGCTGCATCAACTCCTGCGGCCACCATCACAGCGGCCATATCGGTGTGTTGGGCGTCGACAAGGATGGGCGCGAGTGGTACCAGGTGTCGCTGGGCGGCTCCGACGGCTCCACCCTGAGCGGCAAGCCGGTGGCTGGCAAGGTGGTTGGCCCTTCTTTTGAAGCCGTCGAAGTGCCTGACGTGATTGAAGCGTTGCTCGACACCTATCGCCGTGAGCGTCTGAGCGGCGAGACCCTGATAGCCACGCTGCACCGCGTCGGCATTGAACTCTTCAAGCAGGCGGCCAACAGCGTTCGCCAGGGCGCAGCAACCGAGGCAGCAGCCATATGAGCAGTCACCCAATCAAACTGCTGGACGCGCGCAGCGCCGGCACGGACACCAGCGCGCACGTCATCGTGCTTGCCAACGACGCCGACCCGCGCGAGCTCAAGCTCGATGGCATCGAACGCATTGACCTGCATTTTCCGAAGTTCACCGATGGTCGCGCGTTCAGTCAGGCTTTTCTGCTGCGTCGTCGGCTGGGCTTCAGGGGTGAGATCCGTGCCACTGGCGACGTATTGATAGACCAGTTGCAGCAAATGCAGCGCTGCGGCTTTGACGCCGCCGTGTTACGTAGCGACCAGAACCACGACCTCGCCGAACGCCAGCTGGAGCGTTACGAGGCGTTTTACCAGGGAGATGCGCGCGCACCCGAGCCGCACTTCGGCGTCGCATGAGCGCCATCGAGAGAAACGCCACGGCATCAAGTGACTTTGACGCCAAGCTGGCGCAAACCTGCGACTTGTTGCAGCAGGCAGCCAACCGCTTCGCGCCAACAGGTGATGCGGGAGAAGCACGCATCACGCAAGCCTCCAGTCTGGGCGCTGAGGACGTAGTGATCAGCCACCTGATCAACGCGCTCACGCTGCCGATCCCCATATTTGTCCTTGAAACAGGTGCCCTGCACCAGGAAACACTGCAGTTGCTCGCCACCACCCAGCGCGATTCGCGCAGCCCGGTGCAAGTCTTCCAACCACGCGCCGCGGCCGTGCTGAAGTTCATGGCGCGTGAGGGACAGGACGCCATCTTCAAGAGCATTGCATTGCGCAAAGCCTGCTGCCAGATCCGCAAGATGGAGCCACTGGCGCGGGCTCTTGCCGACAAGGTGGCCTGGATCACGGGTCTGCGCCGCGAGCAGTCCGGCGCGCGCGCCGAAGTGCCGCTGATCGACACCAGCGACAGCGCCCGCGTCAAGTACAACCCCTTGGCCCACTGGACCTGGGGCGATGTCTGGCACTTTATTGCCATCAACAAAGTGCCTTACAACCCGCTGCACGACCAGTTTTACCCAAGCATCGGCTGCCAGCCCTGCACCCGTGCCATCA
>CAIYGK010000403.1 GCA_903925725.1 uncultured beta proteobacterium
CAGCCTGGCGCGCAAGTTCGGCGGCACCGGTCTGGGACTTGCGATGGTCAAACAGCTGGCGGAACTCCATGGTGGCACCGTCGCCGTCTCCAGCGCAGAAGGCCGGGGCTCCATCTTTGCCGCCTGGTTGCCGCTACGCCAACCCGGTGAGGCCGGCACCGCGCTGCCACTGACGCCGACCTAAAACTGACCTGAGCGTTTAGTGGGTGTGCGTCACCGAACAGACCGCTTTCGTAACAATTTCAACAATGGACCATGAACGAGGCTCAAACTCCATGACTACAAACGATACGACGGTTGCACCAGAGCACGTAACGTGCAAGGTGTGCATGAAAGAAATACCGCTATCCGAAGCTGTTGTTCCAGAGGCAAGCGATTACGTCGCGCATTTCTGCGGCGTGCAGTGCTATGACAAGTGGCGCAAACAACCGACCCATCCTGTTGCGTCAGCGAACTTGCCGACTACCCGTGACCCGGTATGAAGAGATTTGGAATGCTGACCCTGTTGGCGGCCGCTTTTGTTGCGACAGGCGTCGTGCGCGCCCAGGAGCATGCGAAGAGCCCGGCCGACGGCTACAACATTCACGTGCTTGCACCGCATCGCCATGAGGATGGTTCGGTGCATGGTCCTTACCATCATTACTGCAAAGCGATCACGCCGGAAGTGATGCAGTGCATGATCTTCATGTCCACCGACCCCAATGCCGAGCTCGTCGAGATTGAATACTTCATCGACAAGAAACTGGTGCGCAGCAACGTGACCCTTGCGCAATGGAACAGGCACTACCACGACCACACCAAGGAAATTGCCACCGGTAGCGTGCAAGTGCTGGACCTGCCGCCCCAGAAAGCCAAAGAAATTGCTGCAGCCGCGGCCGAAACCGATGGCATTATTTTTCACCTGTGGCCGCAAGGAGCCAAAGTGCCCAACGGCGAGGTGAGCTTTCCGACCGCCATCAGCCACCAGCCCGTACAGACCCTTGTGATCCCGGATTAGGGTGACTGAGCACACCAAGAACGCCATCCATTTCGATGTCGCCATCATTGGCGCTGGTACTGCCGCGATGGCTGCCTACAGGGCCACCCGAACCCAGGCTGACTCTTGCCAGCCCTTGACAAGGCGATGGCAATCGCCTGCTCGACCGCCTTCTTCTTCGTCGGCGGGTGGCTGGTGCCAATCGAGCCGTCCTTCTTTCAGTCGTCCACCAGCGTCTTGATGTTGCTGCTGACAACCGAATTACTGGAGCCATTCTTTAGTGGCATGAATTTTCTCTCGTAGGCAAAATTGAGTGAACAAGCGCAGCGTTTAAGTGAAATTGCTTGCGGCGAATTCCCAGTTGGCCAGATGGGCGAGAAAGGCTTCCACGAATTTGGGGCGCTGGTTTCGGTAGTCGATGTAGTAGGCATGCTCCCAGACGTCAATCGTGAGCAGCGGTTTGTCGGCGCCAGTCAGCGGAGTTCCGGCGGCGCTGGTGTTGGCGATGTCGACGGAGCCGTCTGGCTTCTTCACCAGCCAGCTCCAGCCCGAGCCGAAATTGCCGACGGCCGATGCCTGAAACAGCTTCTTGAACTCGTCAAAGGATCCCCACTTCTTGTTGATCGCAGCGGCAAGCGCTCCCTGCGGAGAGCCGCCTCCGTTGGGCTTCATGCAGTGCCAGAAAAAGCTGTGGTTTGACACCTGCGCAGCATTGTTGAAGACGCCGCCGGCCGGTGCCTTCCTGATGATGGCTTCAAGGGGCAGATCCGCATACTCCGTGCCCTTGATCAAGGCGTTCAGATTGGAGACGTAGGCCTGATGGTGCTTGCCGTAATGGTATTCAAGGGTCTCGCGCGAGATGTGTGGTACCAGCGCGTCTTGCGCATAGGGAAGTTGAGGTAGAGCGTGTTCCATAGTCCTGTTCCTGGAGAGAGGTGATGTCAATGCCGGGTTGAGAAGACCCGGCGCGAATGGGGATTGTTTATCCCCTTCGACCGAATGTTCTGTGCGCCGGCGAACATGGCATGCAACTGCGCGACGCGCATACTCGCGCGAAAGGACCCGGGCGGAGACGAGCCCATCCGGCAACCGGTGCAATGGGCAACTTCACCAGTGCATAAACACCTCACAGGAGAACTGGATCATGGCCGACAGCCGCACCGAGTCCGACAGTTTTGGCCCCATCGAGGTACCCGCTGCTGCCTTGTGGGGGGCGCAGACGGCGCGTAGCCTGCGTTTCTTCGCCATTGGCGATCAGCGCATGCCTGTGGAGGTGATCCAAGCGCTGGCCTGGATCAAATGGGCCGCAGCCGGCGTGAACCGTGATCTGGGATTGCTCGATACCAAGAAGGCGCAGGCGATAGTGGACGCCGCACGGCAGGTTGCGTCAGGCGAATACAACACTGAATTTCCACTGTCTGTGTGGCAAACCGGGTCTGGCACGCAGAGCAACATGAACGTCAACGAGGTCATCGCCACGCTGGCCTCACGTGCGCTTCGCTGCGACACCGAAACCGTTCGCCCGGTCCACCCCAATGACGATGTGAACCTTGGGCAGTCTTCCAATGACGTCTTCCCGAGCGCCATGCACATCGCCGTGGCCGACCAGACAAAACGCAGCCTGCTTCCCGCTCTTGACGAACTGCGAAAGGCGCTCGCAACCAAGGCGCAGGCGTTTGGAAGCATGATCAAGATCGGTCGCACGCACTTGCAGGACGCCACGCCGCTGACACTGGGGCAGGAGTTCGGTGGCTACGAGGCGCAACTGGCTCTGTGCGAGGAGAGCATCCAACACGCCTTGGGCGCCGTACACGCCCTGGCCATCGGCGGTACGGCGGTCGGCACGGGTTTGAACACGCATCCGGAATTTGGTGCCCGCATGGTGGCCACGCTGGCCCACCAACTCGAGCTGCCACTGGTGCAGGCCGACAATCTGTTTGCCGCGATGGCCGGCCATGAAGCTCTGGTGGGCTTGCACGCCAGTCTGAAGATGCTGGCCATTGCCTTGACCAAAATCGGCTGTGACATCCGGTTGATGGGCAGCGGGCCGCGCGCCGGTCTGGGTGAGTTGCAGCTGCCACAAAACGAACCCGGCAGCTCCATCATGCCGGGCAAGGTGAATCCGACCCAGATTGAAGCATTGACCATGGTCTGCGCGCAAGTTATCGGTCATGATGCTGCGATTGGCTTTGCCGCCAGCCAGGGGCAATTCGAGTTGAACGTCTACAAGCCATTGATAGCGCTGGACATGCTCGACAGCATTCGCCTGCTGGGGGACGCCATGCGCGGCTTTAGCCGGCACTGTGTGGTGGGCATTGAGGTCAATGCGGACCGTATGCAGCAACTGCTGCAGGGGTCGCTGATGCTGGTGACGGCACTGGCGCCACACATCGGTTACGACCGTTCGGCACAGATTGCCAAGCACGCCCGGGCGCACGGCGTCACGCTGCGCGAAGCTGCGCTGACACTTGGCTTTGTGAGCGCCGCAGAGTTTGACGCCTGGGTGGACGCCCGAGCCATGCTGGGTCCACGCACTGATTAGTGAAATTTAGGGGTTCATCGAGTTCCTCCGGCGCCACCGTCGATGCCTCATCAGGCACGGCCTGTTTAAACCCGCCACGAAGAATTGTCCTTCAGCCTAATCTTCAATTTTGTAACCCTGCTCGTGAAAAATGCGCAGGCATTTATCCACGACGTCTGCGTCGAATGAGGTACCACGATGCTTGGTGATTTCATTCAAAGCAGCTTCGATGCCCAAAGCGGGGCGATAAGGTCGGTGCGAAGCCATCGCCTCGACCACATCTGCAACCGATAGAATTTTGGCTTCAAGCAAAATGGCGTCCCCAGTCAGTCCCTTCGGGTAGCCAGAGCCGTCGATCCGCTCGTGATGTTGCAGAACGATTTGCGCGATAGGCCATGGGAAGTCGACACTTTTAAGAATATTGAAGCCGGTTAGGGGGTGTTCTTTGATGATGTTGAATTCATTCGCGCTCAAATGCCCCGGCTTTGAAAGCAACTCGGCAGGGCAGGCGATCTTGCCTAGATCATGAATCGTTGCAGCAAGATGAAGTCCTTGGATGCGATCCTTCGAAAGTCCAAGTTCAGTCGCGATACGAACGCAGATACTTGCTACCCGCTGCTGGTGCCCCCCAGTGTAAGAGTCCCGCATATCTATTGCGCTGGCAATGACCTGAATGGTTTTTTCGAGGCTGGTTCGAAGACCTTCCTGGTATTTCAGCTTCGCTTCGGACGTCCGCATGGCGGTGATGCCGAATGCAAGGTCTAATGCAATTTCCCGTAATAGCTTGCGTTCTGGTGCCGACCAGATACTTGGCACACCAGAGTAGAGGGTCATGCATGCCTTGACCCCTTCGACCGGCTGAAATGGCAGCGCAATGCTTGAATGGAAACCGCGCTTTAATGCCTCAGTCCGCCATGGAGACATGCTCGGGTCAGTGGCAATATTTTCGGTGAATTGGACTTGTCCCAACCGTATTGCACGGCCCGTCGGACCATTGCCATTCTCCGTATCCGACCACGTTATTTTGACAGTGTCCAAATAACCATCGTCATGACCATAGTGCGCTACCGGGCGGACCAGCAAATCCGGCCCGCTGTCAGTCACCCCTATCCAAGCCATCATGTAGTTGCCGGTTTCTACCGCAATCCGGCAATACTCTGTGCGCAATTCATTCTCGCTTGATGCCTCAAGTAACGCCATATTGCTTTCGCTGAGCATTTTGAGGGACCGGGTCGTCAGCCTTAACGCCAGCTCTGCAATATGCCGCTTCGTGTTGTCGCGGATGTTGCACTGAATGACGTCAACACCCTCGCAGTCATAAACATTGCTGACAAACTCAACGGATATGCGCCGTCCATCCTTTGCTACCAGCGGGAGATCGTCGTATCTGATATAGCGCTTGGCTTGAAGCTCGGCAAACGCATCCATAGTCAGAGCCGTATCCTTAAACGCCCCAATCTCCCAAAGTTTCTTTCCGAGAAATTCGGCGTGTGAGTATCCGAGTAATTCAATCAAGAAGGGATTGACATCGTCAATCTGGGCAGTGGTGGCGTTCAGGATGAGGATGCCGTCCCGCGCAGATTCAAATAGGCGCCGGTAACGAGCCTCTGACAAGAGCATTGCTTTATCCGTTATCGGCAAGTGTGAGGCGTTAGTATCATTCATGGCTTCAAACCAGGTCACAAAACTGTCTTTACCCTATCTGACGCTGTCGGCAGAATCTGTTCGCTGGCAACCTGGTTCACTTGAAGGCGCCAACAACCAGCAGTCAGCTCATCTTTTTGTGCTTCTTGTTGTGATGCTTACTGTGGGGCTTCCTGTGCTGATGCTTCAGTCCCACAGCCATGGTGGAACCAGTCGACGCCGCGGTTGTGCCGCTTTGGCTCTGACGGTAGTCACGAAGCGCATGTTCCATCCTCTCCTCCCGGGAACTCGAGTCAAGCGGTGATAGCGCAATGGCATATGTTGTGGACAACCCCAATAGGGTTGCAACGAGTAGGGAGGAGAATTTGCGCATGTCGGGTTCCTGTTTAGTATTGATGATGGCTGTGGGTGCTGCGCCAGCGTACTTTCAAGAAAAGCGTACGACTGTGCTCTAGCGCACCTAGTCAATTGACAAGATCAAGGATCGCGGGCGAACTTCATCCTTCCTGTGTGCTTTAACACACAGATCACAGGCCCTGATGCCGCCAAACTCGATTTCATCCAACAGCTTTTGAAAGAACCTATGAAGACAGACAACCAGCTACAACTTGACGTTATCGAAGAGTCTGGCTGCGGTGCATCCATCAACTCCGCGCAAATTGGCGTAGCGGTCACGGACGGAAAAGAGGCGCGCCATAGCCAACTGGCCCGGCACACCGCCTGGAACACACCCGGTGTGCAAGGTGTGATTGACAACATCACGGTCATCAACTGAAACCAACTCGAGAACTCATCATGCAAAAAGTAGATACACCATGCTCCGTCTTTAACACCCATGTGGAGGCATGCCTGCGCTGGGTGCGGCGCTGACGCAGTTGGGTGTTCCGAAAGACCACGTACTCAAATATGAAACCGCCATCAAGATGGACAAGTATGTCCTGCTGGTGCACGGCGTTGAGGAACTCGCACAAAAAGTGCGTGCCGTGCTGAAAAGCACCAAGGCCTGGCAAGCAGCGTGAGTCGGCATGAAGAACATCGAGACAGAACCCAAATGACAAATCAGGGCGCGAGCGATTTATCGCCCTTGACCCGTATGTCTCTCAGAGCAACCCGGATATGGCAACGAATCCGGGTTCTTCTTGGAGCGAGACCAACCATCGATCTTGGTCAATACGAATTCCACATACTCGATTGAAAAGAGGGTGTTAATAGGTCGGTTGAAGAATTGCCTGAATTTCTCTCGAAGCCAGCTTCTCTGTCGGTGCCAGACCAGGCGCCGCCTGCGGCGTTTCCCGGCGCGCTACGATGGTCACGGGTGCCAGCGTGATCTGGTGTGGCGCGCTCAGCTCGGCCAGCGCCGGCGTGCTTGCCTCTGGTTGGACCGTCTGCGTTAGCTGATGTTCGCTGGCGTTGCGCGCAACCCCGTCCATGCCCCAGAGCAGGGCACCCTGCAATCCGATGGCAAGCGTCAGTGCTGCACACAGTGACTTGGTTTTCATGGCATTCAGCATCGTGCTCTCCTTGGTCCGTGAAGCGGCTGCTTCGATGACTGAACTTTAGGTGGCGTGGTTTGCCAATGCACGCGGATTGCGACGGACCGCGAATGCGGGCGACCAACTGCGTTTTGACCGACATGAATATGCTTGCGCGCCATCTGGTTCCGCCGCCAATCCGGTCTGGAGGGGCCATCCCGACAATTTAATTCAGCGTACACTACATTCAGACTACCGACGTGGAGCCGATCATGCGCAAGTACCTCAACATCCATCTGCCTGACCAATCCATCCAGACCGAAGAACTGCAAGGCGAGGAAATCATCCGTGCAGGGCGCTACTTCATTGCCAGAAAATTGCTCGACATGGGCGCGGCCACGGTCGATCCGATGTCGGCGCAGAACCCGCTCATCTTCTCTGCCGGCCCCTTCGCCGGCACCAACTTTTCCAACGCGAACCGCCTAAGTGTGGGATGCAAGAGTCCGCTCACCGGCGGCATCAAGGAAGCCAATACCGGCGGCAGCTTCGCCTTTGCGCTGGGGCAGCTCGAAATTGCCGGCTTCACGCTGCACGGCGCGGCGCCCGAGTGGACCGTCATCCGCATTACCAAGGACGGCCAGATTGCGTTTGAGAGCGCCGAGCCTTACCTGGGCAGGGGTAACAGCGAGGTGGCGCGCCTGCTGCTTGAAAAGTACGGCAAGAAGATCAGCTTTGCCATCTGCGGCCCGGTCGGCGAGTACCTGGGACTGATGTCCGGAATCTCATTTGCCGATACCGATGGCCGGCCGTCCCGGCTGGCGGCACGCGGTGGTGTGGGTGCGGTGATGGGTACCAAGAAGGTCAAGGCCATCGTTGTCGACACGCACAAGATGCCGACCTTCCATGACCGGCAAAAAGTGATGGGCGCGGTTCGGGAGTATGGCGCCAAACTCGGCAAGGAGCCGGCCATCGACAACTTCAAGCGGCTGGGCACGGCGATGGTGGCGGACCTGACCAACTACATCGGCGGTCTGCCGGTGCGCAACTTCAGTGCCGGTCGCATGGTGGAAGAAAAGGACGGCCCGTTCAAGCTTGGCGGCGCCTACATCCGCGAACTCAATCTGTCGCGCGGCGGCCGAACGGCGCACGATTGCATGCCCGGCTGCATGATCGAATGCAGCAATGTCTATTTCGACGATCAGGGTAAGGAGATGGTGTCGCCGCTGGAATACGAAACGCTGGGACTGGTTGGAAGTAACTGCGGTTTGCAGGACCCGGACCAGGTGGCGCGTCTGAACGCCGTCGCCAACGACTTGGGCATAGACACCATCGAGCTCGGCGCCATGCTGGGCGTGCTGATGGAGGCCGGGCAGGCCCCCTTTGGCGATGCCGACTTCATGATGCGTGCACTGGACGACATCCGGGCCGGCAACGAGCGCGGGCGTCTGCTGGCGCAAGGTGCATTCCGGGTTGGTGAGCATTACAAGGTGGCGCGGGTGCCGGTCATCAAGCGCCAGGGCATCAGTGCCTACGATCCGCGCGTGATCGAGGTCACCGGTATCTCGATGATGCTGACGGCGCAGGGCGCGGATCACACGGTGGGCAATCTGCCGGCCTTTGACTGCAAGGGCAAGAGCACCGAGGAACTGGTCACCGTGAGCCTGGGCGCGCAGGTGTCCGCAGCGGCGGCGGACTCGCTGGGCTTCTGCATCTTCGGGCGTTCAGTCACCGACACCAATCCGCAGCTGATTGTGACGGCGCTCAATGATGCGCACGGTACCGCGCTGGAAGAATCGTTCCTGAAGAAGATCGGCCGCGAAGTACTGGAACTTGAGTGGGCGTTTAACAAGCAGGCTGGTTTCACAGACCAGGACGACGAACTGCCATCTTTCTTCTATGACGAGGCCTTGGCGCCCACCGGCAATCTGGCGCGGCATCGCGCAAGTGAAGTCAACCGCTGCCTGGATCAACTGCTCACCGCCGCCTGAGTTCAGGGTCTGAGTCATGGTCGCGGCAGTACCTAAAGCGAAGAAGATCAAGGCGCTTGTCGCCGTGAAGCGGCCCGGCGTGCGCGAACTGGCGGCGCAGGCGACGCGCGAGGGTATCCTGAAGGCGGCGATCAAGGTCTTTGCCAAGTCCGGCTTTGCCGGCGGTCGCGTCGAGAAAATATCGAAAGCGGCCAAGTCTTTTGATCGCATGATCTATTACTACTTTGGCAGCAAGGAAGGCTTGTTCATTGCCGCGCTGGAAGAAATCTACCGGCGCTTCTGCGAGGCCGAAGCCAAGGTCGATCTGGACATGGAGCAGCCAGTCGAGTCGCTCAAGACCGTGGTGCTTTTCACCTGGAACTATTACCAGAAGCACCCTGAGTTCATCACGCTGCTGAACAGCGAAAACCTGCACCGTGGCGTGCACATTTCCAAGTCAATGCGGGCGCGCGAGTATTCCGGCGCTGCCATCGCCATCCTGGACCAGGTGCTCAGGAGTGGCATCAACAAAGGCGTGTTCCGCGCCGACGTGCAGGCGCGCGATGTTTACCTGACGATCGCGTCGCTTTGTTACTTCTATCTCTCCAATCGCTTCACGCTGTCAGCCTTTCTGGGGCAGGACCTTCAAGCCGGAGACGCCCTGTCGCATTGGGAGAGCGTCATTACCGATGCGGTTTTGCGCGTCGTTGCCCGTGGCTGAGCGCTGTTGGCTCTGCTACACTGAATGTTGTAAACACTTAACCAAATCAGTTCGCCGGCGTCAAAGCCGCAGCTGATGTACCTGCACAGAAGGAGTCCGCCATGGCTACTGCAGCACCGACCGAGAAGTCCGGGAAAGTTGTGATCAGGAATATCGGCTTGTTGCTGTCGGGGGACATCGATCGGCCGATCCTCGATGCGGATACGCTGGTCATCAAGGACGGGCTGATCGTTGCCGTCGGCAAGGAGGCGGATTGCGACACTGCACAGGCACAGACCGTGATCGATGCGCGTCGCACTTGCGTCGCGCCGGGTCTGATCGACAGCCATGTGCACCCCGTGTTTGGCGACTGGACACCACGGCAGAACCAGACCGGCTGGATCGATTCCACCATGAATGGCGGTGTGACCACCATGATCTCGGCCGGTGAAGTTCATCTGCCGGGCCGACCCAAGGACATCGTTGGGCTGAAGGCCCTGGCGATCACGGCGCAGCGGGCCTTTGACAATTTCCGCCCCGGCGGCGTCAAGGTTCTGGCCGGCGCTCCCATCATCGAAAAAGGCATGGTTGAGCAGGACTTCAAGGATCTGGCCGATGCTGGCGTGACGCTGCTGGGCGAGGTGGGACTGGGTTCCGTCAAGGCGGGTTACGAGGCACAGGAAATGGTGCGTTGGGCGCGCAAGTACGGTATCCAGAGCACGATTCACACCGGCGGCCCGTCCATTCCCGGCTCCGGTCTGATCGACAAAGATGTGGTGCTGGAAGCCGACGCCGACGTCATTGGCCACATCAACGGCGGCCATACGGCGCTGTCGGAAGCCCATGTCTGCGAGCTTTGCGAGAAATCATCGCGAGCCATCGAGATTGTTCACAACGGCAACGAGAAAGTCGCCATCGCCGCGGCGCAGGCCGCGCTGGCGCTCAAGTGTCCGCACCGCGTGATTCTGGGTACTGACGGCCCGGCCGGCTCCGGGGTGCAACCGTTAGGCATGCTGCGCATGGTGGCGCTGCTGTCCAGCCTGGGCGGGATTCCGGCCGAACTGGTGTTCTGTTTTGCCACCGGCAACACGGCGCGCCTGCGCAACTTGAATTGCGGTCTGATCGAAGTCGGGCGTGCTGCCGACTTTGTCTTCATGGACAAGGCGCAGCACTCCGCCGGGCGCGACCTGCTTGACAGCATTGCGCTGGGCGACATCCCGGGTGTCGGCATGGTCATGATCGACGGCATCGTGCGCTGCGGTCGCAGCCGCAATACGCCGCCGGCCACAGAAGTTCCCGTGGTTCTGAGTGCAGCGCACTAGACCAGGCAGCGCTGAACGAGGTACCCGAATTGACCAGCACGACCTGCGTCTACCTGCGACCACAGAGTCTGGACGACGCCCTGAGTGCGCTGGCCCAGCAGCAGCTGACGATTCTGGCCGGGGGCACCGACTTCTATGCTGCGCGCAGTGGTCAGGCCATTACCGAATCCGTGCTGGACATCACGGCGTTGCCCGAGTTGCGAACGCTGCAGGACGATGGAACACAATGGCGTATCGGCGCCACCGTCACCTGGAGCCAGATCGCGCGCGCCGTAATGCCTGCGCAATTTCGTGGCCTGCAACAGGCCGCCTGCGACATCGGTGGCATCCAGGTGCAGAACGTTGGTACCGTGGCCGGCAACGTCTGCAATGCCTCGCCATCAGCTGACGGCATTCCGGTGCTGCTGGCGCTGGACGCGCAGGTGGAACTGGCCTCGCTCACGGGTCGGCGCTGCGTGCCACTGAGCGAGTTTGTGCTGGGCAACCGGCGCACCGCGCGCTTGCCCGGGGAACTGGTGACAGCCATTCTGGTACCCCTGCGCGAGCGAGCGCGATCAAGCTTTCTGAAGCTTGGCAACCGGCGCTATCTGGTGATCTCGATTGCCATGGTGGCTGTGCTGATTGACACCGACGCTGATGGTGTTATCTGCTACGCCGGCATTGCCGTGGGTTCCTGCTCCGAGGTGGCGCAACGTCTGCGTACCCTGGAGCACAAACTGTTGGGGCAGCGTGCGGCCAGCGGCCTGTCGGCTTTAGCCACGCCGCAAGACTTGCAGGTACTCAGCCCGATAGACGACGTGCGCGGCAGCGCAGCGTATCGGCGTGATGCAGCGCTGACACTGGTCAGGCGCGCCATCGAAGAGGCCATCCATGAATAAGACCGCTGCCATGCAGACCATCCGCCTGAATCTGAACGGCAAGACGGTTGAGGTCCTCGCCGACCCGGCCAAGCGCTTGTCGGATCTGCTGCGCGACGATCTGGGCCTGACCGGCACCAAGATCGGCTGCCACTCTGGCGACTGCGGCGCCTGCACCGTGCTGCTCGACGGCCAGCAGATCTGCTCCTGCATCACGGCCGCAGCGCAATGCGCTGGCCGGGAGGTGACTACCGTGGAAGGACTTGCCTGCGACGGCAAGATCAGCCGATTGCAGCAGGCCTTTCTGGCGCATGGTGCGTCGCAATGCGGAATCTGCACGCCAGGGATGCTGATGGCCGCCGCCGATGTGCTGCGGCGTCATCCCGAACCGACCGAGCAGCAGGTGCAGGATGGTCTAGCCGGTGTGCTGTGCCGTTGCACTGGCTACCGCAAGATCATCGAGGCTGTGCTGGCCGTGGCGCACGGCGACTTCGATCTGCCGCAACCGGCTGCCGGGCAGGCAGTTGGCGCACGGCTGGCACGGCTTGACGGCCAGGCCAAGATCACCGGTGCCGAGAAGTTTGGCGCAGACCAGTATCCAGCCGACAGTCTGTGGCTGCGCACGGTGCGCTCGCCGCATGCACGGGCCACCTTCGCGCTGGGGGATCTGGCGGCTTTCAAGCGCCGTCATCCGGAAGTGGTCGCTGTCTTCAGCGCCGCCGATGTGCCGGAAAACAGTTTCTCCGTCTTCCCTGAACCCAAGGATCAGCCGGTACTTGCCAACGGCCATGTGCGCATGCGCGGCGAGGCGGTGCTGCTCATCGTCGGCGACATGGACGCGGTGAAGGCGATTGCAGAGAGTGACATTCCCATCACTTGGCAAGTTGAGGAGGCACTCGACACCAGCGAGAAGGCGCTGACGGCCACCGGTGATTTGCTGCATGGCTTTGCCCCGGAAAATGTTCTGTGTCGTGGCCGGGTCGTCAAAGGCGACGCCGCCGCCACACTGCTGCAGTCGGCCTTTGTGGTCGAGGATGAATACCGCACGGCTTATGTCGAGCACGCCTATATCGAACCGGAAGCGGGTTACGCCGAAGTGTTCGAACAGGATGGACAACAGCGCCTGCGCATCTTCGCCTGCACACAGACACCCGTGATGGACCGTGACGAGGTAGCGCGCGTGCTCAAGCTGCCCAAAGAGGCTGTGCACATCGTTCCGTCGGCAGTGGGCGGCGGTTTTGGCGGCAAGCTTGATGTCTCGATCCAGCCGCTGCTGGCGCTGGCTGTCTGGCGGCTCAAGCGGCCGGTGCGCACGGTCTACAGC
>CAIYGK010000404.1 GCA_903925725.1 uncultured beta proteobacterium
GGAAGAGCTATGACAGCGTCGAAAAAATTCACTCAGGGCCTGCGAACTTTCGCTGGCGACATCGCCCAAGGCTTCTTTGAAATTACGCACAATGGTTTTGCCCTGGTCGGTCTGGCGGTCATCTTCGCGGTCATCGCCTTGACGGCGCGTCCGGAACTGCGTCAGGTGGGAGAGATACAACTGTTTAGCTGGTTGCAAAACCGCCAGATTGCGTTGACTGGCTGGTCCAGCGAAATTGATGCCAGTGACCGTGCGACCGCCACGAACCCCGAGGACTTGCCAAGGCAGCAGGCGGCGGTGGCCTTCTGGCTGAGCAAGAAGTACCGGGTCGCCCCGGAACCTCTGAGTGCGCTGGTCACGGAAGCCTACGAAATAGGTCTGCACACAAAGCTTGACCCGACCCTGATCCTCGCAGTCATGGCGATTGAGTCCGGCTTCAATCCTTTTGCCCAGAGCCCGGTCGGTGCCCAGGGCCTGATGCAGGTGATGACTCAGGTCCACAGTGACAAGTACGCCAGTTTTGGTGGCAAGTTCGCCGCTTTTGATCCGCTGACCAACTTGCGCGTCGGCGCCAGGGTATTGCAGGAATGCATCAGCCGCGCCGGCTCGACTGAAGCTGGACTGCGCTTTTATGTTGGTGCCGCCAATGTTGAAGACGACAGTGGCTATACAGGCAAGGTGCTGGCTGAGCACGCCAGACTGCAACTGGTGGCCAAAGGCCTCAGCGTGCCCCTGAATCCTGCTTCACCCCTACCGGCCAGCGTTGCCGTGTCCATTCCAGCCAAGACAGACCGTAGCACTGAAAAGCTGGCTCTCCTGTCCCGATACTGAACCACCATGTACAACCGCCAACTCCTCATTGAACAAGCCGATCCTGAAATATTCGCCGCCATCCAGGCCGAAAATGCGCGCCAGGAACAACACATTGAGCTGATCGCCAGCGAGAACTACGCCTCGCCAGCCGTGATGGCTGCGCAGGGCACGCAACTGACCAACAAGTACGCTGAAGGCTATCCCGGCAAACGTTACTACGGCGGCTGTGAGTTTGTGGATATGGCTGAACAATTGGCGATTGATCGCGTCAAGCAGCTGTTCGGCGCTGATTGCGCCAACGTGCAGCCACATTGCGGCGCTTCCGCCAATGAAGCAGTTTTCTTGGCTTTTCTGAAGCCGGGCGACACGATCATGGGCATGTCGCTGGCCGAGGGTGGCCACCTGACCCACGGCATGGCACTGAACATGAGTGGCAAGTGGTTCAACGTTGTCAGCTATGGCCTCAATGACAGGGAAGAGATTGACTACGACGCGATGGAGCGCAAGGCGCACGAATCAAAACCCAAACTCATCATCGCCGGAGCATCGGCCTACAGCCTGCGTATCGACTTTGAGCGCTTTGCCCGCGTCGCCAGGGACGTCGGTGCCATTTTCATGGTCGACATGGCACATTACGCTGGCTTGATTGCAGCTGGCCTCTACCCCAATCCGGTGCCGCACGCCGACGTAGTGACATCAACCACGCACAAGAGTCTGCGCGGCCCGCGTGGCGGCATCATCCTGATGAAATCGCAGCACGAAAAAGCCATCAACAGTGCCATCTTTCCCGGGTTGCAGGGCGGTCCGCTGATGCACGTGATTGCGGCAAAAGCGGTAGCCTTCAAAGAGGCCCTGGCACCTGAATTCAAGTCCTACCAGCAGCAAGTGCTGACGAACGCGCAGATCGTTGCCGAGACGCTGACTGAGCGCGGCCTGCGCATCGTCAGTGGCCGCACGGAAAGTCACGTCATGTTGGTCGACCTGCGTGCCAAAGGCATCACTGGCAAGGAAGCC
>CAIYGK010000405.1 GCA_903925725.1 uncultured beta proteobacterium
CATCGCGCCAACTTTCGTAAATCTCCGCCCCAAATTCATATATTTCCTTATGCTGGGCATCGATTTCAGGATGGCCCACCGAGAGGTGATCTCCCCACTTGATCAGGTGGTTGATGGATTGGTCTTGCATCGGGGTTCGACCGATAATTTCTTGGTTGGTACTCGACATGATGAGCTCTCCGAGTTTGAATTTGCGATTCCCAATGTTCTTGCCACTGGGGCGTGACCTGTGTGCCGTAAGGCCGCGGTTCCCCAATCTTATACCCGGCGCGCTTGACGCCGGGTTCCCCTTTGCTTGAATGAGGTGCCACACTGCTGTCAACTGCGTCTCGGCGGCCGGCAGTGATCGCGTGCGGCCAATTGCCAGCTTTGTCAGCAGGACGCGGTCCTGCGGGTCGATCAGCAACGCTCGGGCAGATTCAATAACAGAGCCTTCGATCACCGAGGACCCAGTGTAGATGCTGCCTGTAGGTGCCACCGATGAAATAGCTCAGACCTTTTTGAGGCTATGGTTCTTCAGAGGCAAAGCACGAATGCGCTTGCCAGTTGCCGCAAAAATGGCGTTCAGCACTGCGGGTGCGGCCACCGCGATCGTGGGCTCGCCGACACCACCCCAGAAGCCGCCCGAGGGCATGACAACCGTCTCTACCACCGGCATTTCGTCCATTCTGAGTACCTGGTAGCTGTCAAAGTTGTCTTGCTCCATGCGGCCATTCTTGACGGTGCATTCGCCATAAAGCGCTCCAGACAGGCCATAAGCGAACGAGCCTTCGACCTGTGCTTCAATCTGTTGCGGGTTGACGGCGTGGCCGGGATCCGTAGCCGCCACGATTCGGTGGATCTTCAGGACCCCCTCATCACTGACCGAAACTTCAGCGCAGGCTGCGACGTAGCTGCCAAATCCCATAGTCTGTGCCAATCCTCGAAAGACACCCTTGGGCGCAGGTTTGCCCCAGCCAGCGCGTTGCGCCACTTCGTTCAGAACGGCCAGGTGTTTGGGATGGTTTACCATCAATTGGCGGCGTAGCGCCAAGGGGTCCTGCCCAGTCGCATGGGCCACTTCGTCAATAAAGCATTCAAGATACAGTGTGTTCTGGTTCAGATTGACGCCGCGCCAAAAGCCAGCCGGCACATGCGGGTTGTGCATGGCATGGTCGATCAGCAGATTCGGGAAGGTGTAGCCAAGCGACGCCTCGGGGCCAGGCGGGTTGAGCCCCTGGAAAACCACTGGATCCTTACCGTCCTTGATGGCCTGTGGTGCGACGGTGGACAAAATGGACTGCCCCGCAATGCGCATATGCAGACCCAGGACCTTGCCTTGTGCGTCCAGTCCGGCGCTGAACTTGCATTGGGTGACCGGGTGGAATCTTCCGTGCAGCATGTCTTCTTCACGGGACCAGATCAGCTTGATCGGTGTGCCGGGTATTTGCTTGGCCAGAGCTACCGCCTGCGTTACGTAGTCGTGGGCCGCGCGTCGTCCAAAACCACCCCCCAGATGCAACTTGTAGACCTCACATTGGCTGGCAGGCAAACCGCAAGCTTCGACGGTCGCAGCCAATGCTGCCTCGCCATTCTGCGTTGGCACCCAGACTTCGCAACGCTCTGGCGTATAGCGTGCCGTCGCGTTCATGGTTTCCATCGTGGCATGGTTCTGATGCGGGTAGGAATAAATGGCTTCGAGTTTGCGTGCCGCGGTGGCAATCGCCGTGCGGGCATCGCCAACCTGATTGCCGACAACAGCTTGTGGCGCATCGAGTGCAGCCTTCAGGACAGCGGCGAAGCTGGCGCTGGAAAACCTCGCGTTCGGGCCTTCGTCCCATTCGACAGGGAGTGCATCGAGCGCTGTCTTGGCGTGCCACCAGGTGTCAGCCACGACGGCAATCGCACTCTCGCCCACGCGCAACACGTTTCGGACGCCGGGAAGTTTTTCAACCGTGGCGGCATTGAAACTCTTGAGCTTGCCGCCAAAGACGGGGCAGTCCTTGATCGCAGCATTGAGCATTCCGGGCAGCACCAAATCCAGGCCATAAATCTGCTTGCCCGTGGTCTTGTCCACCGTATCGATGCGTGCAAGACGCTTGCCTGCGAGACGCCAGTCCTTCGGGTCTTTCAGAACGACATTGCTGGGCGGTGTCAGCTTTCCGGCCGCCGTTGCAACCTTGCCGTAGGTGGTGCTGCGACCTGAGGCTGCGTGCGTGATAACACCGCTGACAGTCCGGCACTCACTGGCAGGCACCTTCCAGGCGTCGGCTGCGGCTTGCAGCAGCATCATGCGCGCCGTCGCGCCGCCTTTGCGTACATAGTCGTTTGATTGACGAATGCCCTGGCTACCGACAGTTCCAAAACTGCCCCAGATCCGGTTGCGCCGCAGGCTCTGGCCCGGCGTCGGATATTCTGTGCTCACGTTGGCCCAGTTGCAGTCCAGTTCTTCAGCCACCAATTGAGCCAGACCCGTCAGCGTGCCTTGCCCCATCTCGGAGCGGACAATTCGAATGATGACCGCGTCATCGGGACGCACCATAACCCAGGCATTGAGTTCCCGGGATTCGGTGCCGGGCGACTCCTGAGATGCGGCTTGACTCGGCAGAGGAATCGAGAAGGCCAGGACCAGTCCACCAGCGCCAGCAGCCGACGCCTGCAGAAAATGCCGCCGCGATACGCCTGCTGTTGACACCCGAGCTGCTTTCATGTGGTCCTCCCATCGGCGTGTTCGATACCTATCCCGGCGCGGCTGGCATCGCCGCCGTCTGCCACCACCTTGATGGCGGATCGGACCCGGTTGTAAGTGCCACAGCGGCAGATGTTGGTCATCGCTGCATCGATGTCTGCATCGCTGGGCTTGGGTTTGTTGTTCAACAATGCAACCGCCGCCATGATCATTCCGCTCTGGCAAAACCCACATTGCGGCACATCCAGCGCGGCCCACGCCTTTTGAACCGGATGCGAGCCGTCCGGCGACAAGCCCTCGATCGTCACGATCTTGTCCGTGACCTTGAATGCGGAGACGGATCGCACGCAACTGCGTGTGGGCACACCATTGACCAGGACGGTACAGGCCCCACACTCGGCGACACCGCAGCCGTACTTTGTGCCTGTCAAACCCAACTGTTCGCGCAGCACCCACAACAGCGGAGTGTCTTGCTCGGCTTCGTAATCACGGATGACACCGTTGACGTTCAGTTTTGCCATATTCGTTGCCCCTTGTTCAAATCCGCATCGGTGGTCTGGATCAGGTCGGACCTTGTCTGAGCCTGAAATGCACATGGCACCCGGGCAAAATGTGTCTTGCGAACGGCTCAAACACGCCCAGCAAGCTTAAGGCAAAAAACCCCCTTGAGCGCGAAGTCCTGCCTGAGAGTCGCCAGCCAGCACTGCAATGAAATCCTCTGCCGCCTTCGGGTTGATGGCACGAGTGCAGACTGCTGCGGTGTATACGGTCGCCAGCTCGAATGCCTTTGGTAAATCAGCCACCAGTTCCACCCCAGGCGTAATCAGTATCTCGGTGACCTGGGTGCTGCCGATGACATGCATGTCAGCGCATGCCGCCATGGCTGTCATTGCCGTGTTGCCATTCGGATAAGGCCTGAGCCGGCCAGCCAACTCGTCGGCCAGCCCCAAAGCCGTGATCACTTTCATCACGTGAATACCGGCGGTTGCCAGTTGCGGATCAGGAAAATAAATTGCGCTGGCAGCACAAAACGCGGCGCGCAGAGAATCTGCGGCATGTACCGGTGGATGGGGTGAGCCGGTCTTGACGGCAACGCCGGTTTTCACGGTGCCCAAATCGCGGGCCGTTTCGGAAGCGACCATGCCGCTGCGGCTCAGCGCTTCAATCAGCGGACGGGTCAGGATCAGCACGTCGCATGGTTCGCCGTCCATCAGTCGTTTCTGAATGGCTCCGACGGCGCTAAAGGTGCACTGCAGCGCCAGACCGCTGCTCGCCTCAAAGGAGGCCTGCGTGGCCCGTACCAAACCCTGTGCGGCACCGCCGCTCAACAAGTGC
>CAIYGK010000406.1 GCA_903925725.1 uncultured beta proteobacterium
CCGATGCCTTGCAGGCAGCGATCAAAGCAGCAGACCCCGCTGATAGAATCGTCGTGTTTGGCTCGTTCTTCACCGTAGGTGGTGTATTGAGGGACGGACCACCGCGTTTGCCCACCCAGCACGTGCCCAATAGTTGAACTTCTGACACTCCGCAACATGGCCTTTTTCAAGTTTCGAAAGCGCACTGAAGAGCCATCGGCTTTGCCTGTGCCGGCTGAGAGTATCGAGGTGATGCGCAAGCGCGCCAAGCATCGTCTGTTGGGTGCGGCCTTGCTGGTGCTGGTCGGAGTGCTTGGCTTCCCCCTGTTGTTTGACAAGCAGCCGCGTCCGATTGCGGTCGATATCCCGATCGAAATACCTGATCGCGCCAAAGTCAAGCCACTTAACATTCCGGCGCCGGTCGCTGCGTCGAAGGTCGAGGAGCCAGTGCTGGTGGCGTCGGCTGCGCCAACAGCCTCCGCTGCGCTTGCCCCAGCGGTCACCGCGCAGACGCCCCAGCTTGTGGCGTCTGACACTGTGAAGCAGGTTGTCAAGACGGAACCGGCAACCCCTAAAAAGCCGGCTTCGCAGCCTGCCAAGGCCGATGATGGCGGCAAAGCCCAGGCGCTGCTTGATGGCAAGGACAAAGCCACGAAGGTGGATGTCGCTGATGCGCGTTTTGTAGTTCAGGTTGGTGCTTTTGCGGACGTGGCCAAGGCGCGCGAGGTGCGCCAGAAATTGGAGCATGCAGGTTTGAAGACATACACGCAGGTCGTGGAAAGCAAGGATGGGCGCCGGATTCGCGTGCGCGTAGGGCCATTTGCGGGAAAGGTCGAAGCCGACAAGGCTGCAGACAAGATCAAGAAGCTCAATCTGCCCGCTGCAACGCTGACGCTGTAAGGCAAAGTCTCTGGAACCATGCCCGATATTGCGTTGGACTGGATCGTTGGGGCGGTGCTGCTGGTTTCGCTGCTGCTAGGTGCCTGGCGTGGTCTGGTCTATGAAGTGCTGTCTTTGGCCAACTGGATTGCTGCGTTTCTTCTGGCGCAATGGTTGGCCAGTGATGTCGCACAGAGATTGCCCATGAGTGGGGTCAGCGAAGCGATTCGTTACGCCGCAGCTTTTGCACTGGTCTTTGTGTTGTCGGTGTTTGTCGGTGGTCTGCTTGCCACCCTGATCAAGAAGTTGTTTGCCGCTGTTGGCCTGCAGGCGGCGGACCGGGCTCTGGGCGCTGTGTTTGGCTTGTTGCGTGGTGTCATTGTGTTGCTGGTCGCAACGGCGATAGTCAGCATGACGCCCCTGCATCGCAGGGCCTGGTGGCAGGGCTCCGTGGCAGTTGGCCTGACACAAACGGCTTTGCAAGGCCTGAAGCCAGTCATGCCGCAGGAATTTGGAAAGTATTTACCATAATGTGTGGAATCGTTGGCGTTGTCAGCAGCGCACCAGTCAATCAACTCATCTATGACGCCTTGCTGCTGTTGCAGCACCGGGGTCAGGATGCGGCGGGCATTGTTACGCAGCAGGAGCGCAAGTTCTTTATGCACAAGGCCAAGGGCATGGTGCGCGACGTTTTTCGCACCCGCAACATGCGTTCGCTGCCAGGCAACTGCGGACTCGGCCAGGTGCGTTACCCGACCGCTGGCAACGCCTACAGCGAGGAAGAGGCACAGCCCTTTTACGTCAATGCGCCGTTTGGCATTGTGCTGGTTCATAACGGCAATCTGACCAACGCGCAGGCGCTCAAAGCCGAACTCTTCAGCACCGACCATCGCCACATCAATACTGAGAGCGATTCAGAGGTCCTGCTCAATGTGTTGGCCCATGAGATCGAGAAGACCACGCGCGGCTTCCCGCTACAGCCGCAGGATGTGTTTGATGCGGTGCGTCGCGTGCATCTTCGCGTCAAAGGCTCTTACGCCGTGATTGCGATGATTGCGGGTCATGGTGTGCTTGCTTTTCGGGATCCTTTCGGCATTCGTCCACTGTGTCTGGGACGGGGCGATGGCACACTGTTGATTGCCAGCGAATCGGTGGCGCTGGAAGGTACTTCTCACAAGTTTGAACGCAATGTCCAGCCTGGCGAGGCGGTCTTTATCGATTTGCAGGGTACTCTGCACGCGCAGCAGTGTGCCGTGCATCCGGTGCTCAACCCCTGTATTTTCGAATACGTTTATCTGGCGCGTCCGGACTCGGTCATGGACGGAATTTCGGTCTACCAGGCGCGTCTGAATCTGGGCGAGACACTGGCGCAGCGTGTCATCTCTACCGTGCCACCGAACGAGATTGACGTGGTGATTCCAATCCCAGAGTCGAGCAGGCCCAGTGCGGCGCAATTGGCTCAACTGTTGGGTTTACCCTACCGCGAAGGATTTGTGAAGAACCGCTACGTTGGACGCACTTTCATCATGCCGGGGCAGTCGGTGCGCAAGAAATCAGTCCGACAAAAACTCAACGTCATCGCCAGTGAATTCAAGGGCCGCAACGTATTGCTGGTGGACGACTCCATCGTTCGCGGTACCACCAGCCGCGAGATTGTCCAGATGGCGCGCGACGCTGGCGCGCGCAAGGTCTACATGGCAAGTGCGGCGCCACCGGTGCGCTATCCTAATGTCTACGGCATCGACATGCCCACGCCAGATGAGTTGGTGGCACACAACCGCAGCGTTGAACAGATTCGTCAACTCATTGGTTGCGATGCGCTGATTTATCAGGATGTCGATGGCATGAAGAAGGCGATTGGCTCGCTCAACCCCAACATCGCTGGCTTTGACGCATCCTGCTTTGACGGCGTCTATGTGACCGGCGACATCACCGCGGCAGACATTGCACGCCTCAATTCCAATCGGGTCGCGCTGGAGGAGGGGATTGATGACAACTCCCGCCTGGCGCTGCCCAATCACGAAGAATGAAAATGACTGACAAGAAAGCATCCGACACACTGCATCCGGACACGCTGGCTGTGCGGGCGGCGGTGGAGCGTAGCCAGTATGGTGAAAACTCTGAGGCCCTGTACCTCACTAGCGGTTACGTGCAGCCATCGGCTGAAGTCGCTGCGCGACGCTTCAATGGCGACGAAGAGGGTTTTACCTACGGCCGCTATGGCAACCCTACCGTGGCCAGCTTCGAGCAGCGCTTGGCTGCCATGGAGGGCAGCGAGGCCGCGATTTCGACCTCCTCCGGCATGGGCGCCATCCTCATGATGTGCATGGCGCTGCTGAAGTCCGGTGATCACATCGTCTGTTCGCAGTCTATGTTCGGTTCCACCATCAAACTGATCGGTACCGACCTGGCGCGTTTCGGCGTGGAATCAAGCTTTGTGTCGCAGACCGATTTGGCGGCGTGGAAGGCGGCGTTGCGCGGCAACACCCGTCTGCTGTTTGCCGAGACGCCGACCAACCCGCTGACCGAAGTGTGCGACATCGCCGCATTGGCCGGTATGGCGCATCAGGCAGGTGCCTTGCTCGCCGTGGACAACTGTTTTGCTACACCCGTGCTGCAGCGGCCGCTGGCGCTGGGTGCTGACATCGTCATGCACTCGGGTACCAAGTACCTCGATGGCCAAGGTCGAGTGATGGCTGGCGCCCTGTGCGCGAGCTCGGAACTGGTCACCGAAAAGTTTCTGCCGATACTCAAAAGCGCTGGCATGACGCTGGCGCCTTTCAACGCCTGGGTCGTTCTTAAAGGGCTGGAGACGCTCGGCATCCGCATACGAGCGCAGGCTGCCCAGGCGCTGGCACTCGCGCAGTGGCTGGAGCAGCAGCCAGCGGTGCAGCGGGTCTTTTACCCTGGACTGCCCAGTCATCCGCAGCATGAACTGGCGATGGCCCAGCAATCGGGCATCGGTGGTGCCGTGCTGTCGTTCGAGGTCAGGGCTGAAAGTCCTGGACAGGCGCGCGCGCGGGCCTTTCACGTGCTTGACGGCATGAAATTGGTGTCGTTGTCGACCAATCTGGGCGACACCAAGACCCTGGCAGCGCATCCGGCCAGCACATCGCATGGACGATTGACCGAAGCGCAACGCCAATTGGCCGGCATTGGCCAGGGATTGATTCGCGTCGCTGTCGGCCTTGAGCATCTTGGCGATATTGAAAACGACCTGTCACTGGGCCTTGACGGTGTGGGTGCATTGAAATGACTCAAAAAAGAACTCGTACACGCTTTGCGCCGTCCCCCACCGGCTTCATTCACCTGGGCAACATACGCTCAGCCTTGTACCCCTGGGCATTTGCGCGCGCCACTGGTGGCGACTTCATCCTTCGTATTGAAGATACCGATCTGGAGCGCTCGACGCAGGCCGCGGTCGATGTCATCATCGAGGGCATGTCGTGGTTGGGTCTGGACTTTGACGAAGGTCCGTTCTACCAGATGCAGCGCATGGAGCGCTACAAGGCGGTGCTGGCAGAGTTGCAGGCCGCCGGCCACGTTTACCCCTGCTACATGAGTGTTGATGAACTGGATGCCCTGCGTGAACGTCAGATGGCGGCCAAGGAAAAGCCACGCTATGACGGCACCTGGCGTCCGGCTACTGGCAAGACAATGCCAACAGTTCCAGCAGGCGTGCTACCGGTGCTGCGCTTCAAAAATCCGCAGTTGGGCTCGGTGATCTGGGAAGACAAGGTCAAAGGTCGGATCGAGATAAGCAACGACGAACTCGATGATCTTGTGATCGCCCGACCGGACGGAACCCCGACCTACAACTTCTGCGTCGTGGTGGATGACATCGACATGGCCATCACGCACGTGATCCGGGGCGACGATCACGTCAATAACACGCCACGCCAGATAAACATTTTCCAGGCGCTCGGGCAAGAGCCACCCGTTTATGCCCACTTGCCAACAGTCTTGAACGAGCAGGGCGAGAAGATGAGCAAGCGCAACGGCGCCAAGCCCGTGACGCAGTACCGTACTGAAGGCTACCTGCCTGATGCAATGGTCAACTACCTGGCGCGCCTGGGCTGGAGCCATGGCGACGAAGAAATATTCAGCCGCGAGCAGTTCCTGAAGTGGTTCAACCTGGACCATCTGGGTCGCAGTGCTGCTCAGTTTGACGAGGCCAAGCTGCGATGGGTCAACGCGCAGCATCTCAAGGCCATGAGCGACGATGCTTTGGCCGCCTTGGTGCTGGAGCAATTGCAGCGCCGCGGCATCGCGGGGGACGAGCGTTTGCCCCGCATTTGCGCGCTGTTCAAGGACCGCAGTGATACTACAGTGGTGCTGGCAGACTGGGCCGAGCGGTTTTACGGCGACGTTTTGCCCAAACCGGAGGAGGTAGTGCAGCATGTCACGCTGGCGATCAGGCCGGCGCTTCAACTACTGGTTGAAAAGCTGGCGTCCTGCGTCTGGGACAAGGCGTCAATTTCGTTGGTCGTCAAAGAAGTGTTGGCCGCGTGCGGGATCAAAATGCCGCAGCTGGCGATGCCGGTGCGGGTGCTGGTGATGGGCACGGCGCAAACACCATCGCTTGACGCAGTGTTGGAACTCAGCTCACGGGAGACAGTACTCAATCGGTTGCGGAGAGCGTGACATTTCAAGCTATAATTTGAGGCTTGAAAGTTGAAAACGCCTGAAAGTTTTTTTGAGTCCGGCTTCTGCTGGGATCGAGGGGGTATAGCTCAGCTGGGAGAGCG
>CAIYGK010000407.1 GCA_903925725.1 uncultured beta proteobacterium
TGGTACCGGCTTTGCCTGATCACAAGGTAAAAGTGTCGCCGTACACGGTGATCGTGATGGGCTGATCCAGCTGGAAATTGCCCTTGTCATACAGGCTCTGGATGGCATCGGCTCGACTGACGGACGCGGCCCAGCCAGCGGCCGTGGCCCGGTCCGCCGGATTGAGCAAAGTCTTGCGTCGCTCGCTCATGAACGCTTGCAACCATTTCTTTTCGTCAACACCTTTGGCCGGATTGCCCTGCACTGCCGCGCTGGCACGCTCGGCAATTTTGTTGACCGAATCAGGATCTTCGCCAAAGCCGTGCTGTATGCCGGCTTCATAAAGAGCCAGCCTGGACAGCGCCAGGCGCACGCCCAGCGTGGCGGCAAGCGCTCGGGCCGGCTGCCGGTACACCCGGTCATTGACCTTATCCTGCGCGACGACGAATCGGGCGTCGCCAGCTGCCAGCGCCCAGTCCTGCGGCAAACCCTCCAGCCCAGCCACTGAAGCGCTTCCGTTCACCAACAGCAGTGCCGGCAGGTACTTGACCAGCGCATTATCGTGAGCCAGCGTCTGGTACTCCCTGATGACTTCAAGCATGTCGCCCGTGCCCGAGGTAAACCCGGCGCGTCCCGCCGTGTAGCCACGGCCGTCATTCAGATTGGCGATAAAGGCGTACTGAATCAGCGGCGTCGAATTCTCGAACACGCTGACCAGCTTGTCTTCGATCGCCACCTGTCGTGCCTCACCGGAGCCGAAGCCACCGACGCAAGCTGGCAGTACAAGTGAGCAAAGTCCCGCCAGCAGCGCGGTGCGACGCAACAAGCTCATCGCATTAGGCAATCAAACCGGTTCGCGGTACTGATCCTCCAGCAACTTGGCCTGCGCCGCCGCGAGCCGTGCGATCGGCACGCGCGGGCCAGAGCAGGAGACGTAGTTGAGCTTGATGTAATGGCAGAAATGGATGGACCCCGGGTGCCCACCATGCTCGCCGCAAATACCGATTTTCAAATCCGGGTTGGTCTCGCGACCCTGCTTCACAGCCATCTTCATCAGTTGCCCGACGCCTTTGATGTCGAGCACCTCAAACGGGTTGTCTTCCAGAATGCCGGTTTCGTTGTAGAAGGGCAGGAACTTGTTCTCCGCATCCTCGCGGCTAAACGAGAAAGTGGCCTGACTCAGGTCGTTGGTGCCGAACGAGAAGAACTCGGCGATCTCGGCCATCCGACCGGAACGCATGCAGGCACGCACCACTTCGAGCATCGAGCCAAATTTGTACTGCACGTCGATGCCGTGCGTCGCTTTCACTTCCTTATGGATGCGCAGCACATAACTGTGGATGCGCTTGAGCTCTTCCACGGTAGCCACCTGCGGCACCATGATCTCGGGGTAGATCTCGATGCCCTGGCTGGCGCACAGCGCAGCAGCTTCCATGATGGCGCGAATCTGCATCGAGTAGATCTCGGGGTAGGTGATACCCAGGCGCACACCACGATGACCCAGCATCGGATTGACCTCGGCCAGAGCCCGCACCTTCTTCAGCACTTTTTCTTTTCTGCCAATCACATCCTCTTCCAGATGCGTATCCTTGAAGGTATCCAGGCCACGCATCAGCCTGTTCAGACCGTCGGCGTATTGCTGGTAGAGCTTGGGACTGAGCAGCTTGAGCGTGTCGGGCATTTCTTCGAGCCCCTTGATCGTGTCGCGCAACTGGTGCAGATGCGCGATCTCAAGCTCAAGCTGCGCGGCGGTCGGCAGGAACTCGTGCATCGGCGGATCGAGCAGACGCACTGTGACAGGCAGCCCCTTCATGGCCTTGAAAATGCCCTTGAAATCAGCACGCTGGATTGGCAGCAGGCGGTCCAGCGCGTGGCGCCTGTCCTCGGGCGTCTCGGCCAGAATCATTTCCTGCACGATGGGCAGGCGGTCGGTGCGGTTGAACATGCGCTCAGTACGGCACAAGCCGATGCCCATGGCGCCGAAGTCGCGTGCGCGCTGGGCGTCTTCCGGCGTGTCGGCATTGGCCATCACCTTGAGTTTGGCCACCTGGTCGGCCCAGGTCAGCAGCAACTCCATCTCCTGTGAAATCTCGGCCTCCACGGTAGGCACGTGACCGGCGTAGACGTGGCCGGTGCTGCCGTCAATCGTGATCACATCACCTTCCTGCAGTGTCGTCTCGCCAATCTGGGCACAACGCAAATGGTCATTAATGACAATCTGCTCGCAGCCCGACACACAGGGCTTGCCCATGCCGCGCGCCACCACCGCCGCGTGCGAAGTCTTGCCGCCGCGGCTGGTCAGAATGCCCTGCGCCTGGAAGAAGCCGTGAATGTCTTCCGGCTTGGTTTCCTCGCGCACCAGAATGATCTTCTCGCCGGCGCGGCCGCGCAGTTCCGCCGTGTCGGCGTCAAAAACGATCTTGCCCGAAGCAGCACCTGGCGATGCCGAGAGCCCCTGCGCCAGCGACTTGCCATGAAAGTTGGGTGCCAGCTGCGGCACCAGCAATTGCTCCAGCACGGCCGGCTCAATGCGCAGCAGTGCGCGCTCCTTGGAGATCAGCCCTTCATGAAACATTTCGACCGAAGTCCGCACCATGGCACGCGCGTTCATCTTGCCGTTGCGCGTTTGCAGGCAGTACAGAATGCCCTTCTCGATCGTGAACTCGAAGTCCTGCACCTCGTGGTAGTGCGACTCCAGACGGTTGTGCAGCATGGTCAGCTGGCGGTAAATCTCGGGCATCTCCTGTTCCATTTCGGCAATCGCCTTGGGCGTGCGGATGCCGGCGACCACGTCCTCGCCCTGCGCGTTGACCAGGTACTCGCCGTAGATCACGTTCTCGCCGGTGCCCGGATTGCGCGTGAAGCCGACTCCTGTACCCGAGTCGTTGCCCATATTGCCGAACACCATGGTGCAGATGTTGACCGCGGTACCACTGGCCTGATCCTTGGTGATCCGGAACTGTTTGCGGTAATCCACCGCGCGCTTGCCCATCCAGGAGCGAAAAACGGCGCCGACGGAAATTTCGAGTTGCTCATACGGATCCTGCGGAAACGGCTTGCCAGTGTGCTGCTCGATGATGGCCAGGAATTCGCCCGCCAGTTCCTTCAGGTTGTCAGCGCTCAGGTCCACGTCCTGATGCGCACTGTACTTGCGCTTGATGGCATCCATGCGATCGTCAAAATGCTCGTCGCCGATATTGAGTGCAATCTTGCCGAACAACTGGATAAAGCGTCGATAGGCGTCGTAGGCAAAGCGCTCGTTGCCGGTTTGCCCGATCAACCCCTTGAGCGAGACATCGTTCAGACCGAGGTTCAGAATCGTGTCCATCATGCCCGGCATCGACATCGCCGAGCCTGAGCGCACCGAGATCAGCAGCGGGTTCTTGCTGTCGCCAAAACCTTTGCCGGTCTTCTTCTCCAGCGCCGTCATGTAGCTGCGAATCTCGTCCATCAGGCCGGCGGGCAGCTGGTTCTTTTCAAGATAGGCATGGCAGGCGTCGGTCGTGATCGTGAACCCCGGCGGCACATTCAGGCCAATCTGTGTCATTTCACACAGATTGGCCCCTTTGCCACCGAGCAGGAGCCGGTTCTTGCCATCTCCCTCTTCGAAAGAGTAGACGTATCTGTTGGTGCTAGTCATGATGCTTCCTTTTCAAAATATTGATTCGTTTGCCATCGCGGGGCTTGTGCCAATTATGCTTGGCCGGCCAGCAGGCCGGTCGCGACGGTCGGGTAACGCAGACGCAGCCGCAGTTCGTCCTTCAGACGCGAGTTGTCCATGCGGCGCGACTCGCTCATGAAGCTCAGCAGCAGCAGTGGCAGCCTGTCCTGCGCCGTGTCGCGCGAGACACGCGCCGGACGTGGCAAGCCGTACAGATCGGCCGCCAGGTCGAAATAGTCGCCCATCTTCAGTTGGCTGTCGTCATTCACGTTGTATATGCGCTGCGTTTTTCCGCGCCACAGGGCCGCGATGCAGGCGCGCGCCAGGTCATCGGCATGAATATGATTGGTATAGACATCGTCGCTGGCTCGCAGCACAGGTGTCCCTTTTTGCAGGCGTGAGCGCGGCGTGCCGTCCGGCCGGTCGGCTGCGTAAATGCCCGGGATGCGCAAAATGCTGCTGCGCACCGGTGTGGCACGACCCAGAAAGCGGATCGCGTCTTCGGCGCTGATTCGCCGTCGGGCGCGCGGCGTGTCTGCTCCCGGCGCTCGGGTTTCATTGACCAGATCACCCTGGCAGTCGCCATAAACTCCGCTGGTGGAGCCATAGACCAGCACGTCGGGCACCCCACGCAGACGCAGGGCACGCACCAGCGCCAGCGTGCGCGGGTCACTCCAGCCTTCTGACGGAGGCGGTGCCAGATGCACCACGCGTTGCGCCAATCCGGAGAGTCGGCGCAAGGAGGCGGGATCGTCCAGGTCCCCCAGCAAAGGGGTGATGCCGGCAGCGCGCAGTGTGGCAAGACGCGAAGTGCTGGAAGTCAAAGCCAGCAGCCGCACATTCGCAGGCAGCGCACGCGCCAGGCGCATGCCGACATCGCCGCAGCCGACAATCAGCAGGCGCAGCCGACGAAAGCGCGCCGGCAAGGCGCCAGGTCGCGCAGCGTACAGAATCGGATGAGGGCTTTGGATTGAAGGCAAAATCGGCACTACCCGGTAGTTGAAAAGAGCAACAGGGTCCAAGGATACAGAAAAGATGACGCCCAGCGAAACAATGACAACAGAGTTTTTGATCAGCATTAAGCCCAGCGAACGCTCCTTTACTTCCGGCACCGGCGAAACCCTGCTTGCGGCTGCCATCCGGCAAGGCGTGGCCCTGCCCTACGGCTGCAAGGACGGCGCCTGCGGCTCCTGCAAGTGCAGGAAGCTCAGCGGCCTGGTGCAGCACGGCGAGCACCAGAGCAAGGCCCTGAGCGACGAAGAAGAAGCTGCCGGCATGGTGCTGACCTGCTGCGCAGTGGCGCTGAGCGATATGGTGCTGGAGTCTCGCCAGGTGACACAGACGGGGTCTTTTCCCGTGAAGAAGATGCCGGCCCGCTTGATCGAGCTGGAACGCAAGTCTGCCGACGTCATGCTGCTGCGGCTGCAACTGCCGACCAACGAGAGCTTCAGTTACCACGCTGGCCAGTACCTTGATTTCATGCTGCCCAACGGATTGCGCCGCAGCTACTCCATGGCCAGCGCAGCAGCGCCGCTCCCGGGAGCAACGCTGGAGTTGCACATCCGTCACCTGATCGGCGGCGTCTTCACCGATCGTGTGTTTGGCGCGATGAAGGAAAAGGAAATCCTGCGACTGGAGGGGCCGTTTGGCAGTTTCTACCTGCGCGAGGACAGCAACAAACCGATAGTGCTGCTGGCTTCGGGTACCGGTTTTGCTCCGATCAAAGCCATCCTCGAATACCTGCAACTCAAGAGCATCACACGCCCGGCCACTTTGTACTGGGGTGGCAGAAGGCCGCAGGACCTGTATCTGGACGATTGGGTGCGCTCCAAACTTGACGAAATGCCGCAGCTGCGCTACGTCCCTGTGGTGTCGGACGCACTGCCCGAGGACCAATGGAGCGGGCGCAGCGGCTTTGTGCACTTGGCCGTGTTGCAGGACATGCCCGATCTGAGCGCCTATCAGGTCTACGCCTGTGGAGTTCCCATCATGGTGGAATCGGCACAACGTGATTTCGCCCAGGCGGGTCTGCCGCCTGAGGAGTTCTACGCCGATGCGTTCACCAGTGAATCCGATAAATTGACGAAAGCCACCCCATGAATTGCAAGAAACTGTTTCTCACCGTTCTGACACTGACGGCCTGCCTTGCTGCGCCGCTGGCGCACTCGCAAGGCAAGCCGATTCGCCTGATCGTTCCTTACGCAGCCGGCGGTCCGCTTGACATCACCGCACGCGCGCTGGCGGAGCGGGTCAAGGAGACTTTAGGCACCGTCATCATCGAAAACCGTCCCGGCGCGGGCGGCAACATTGGTGCCGACGCGGTTGCCAAGGCAGCGCCGGACGGCCTGACCATTGGCATCGCCGCCACCGCCACGCACGCCGTCAATCCCTGGCTTTACAGCAAGATGCCCTACAACGCGGCCACCGACTTCGCCCCGATCACGCAGATGGTGCGCGTGCCCAACGTGTTGGTGATGAATGCGGAGACCGCGCAACGCCTGAAGATCAATAGCGTGCAGGAACTCATTGCCTACGCCAAGGCGAATCCGGCCAAGCTCAATTACGCCAGCGGCGGCAACGGCAGCGCCGGCCACCTGGCAGGCGAGATGTTCAAGCGCGACGCCGGCATTTTTGCCGTGCACATTCCCTACAACGGCGGCGCGCCGGCGCAGTTGGCCCTGCTCAGCGGGCAGGTCGATTTCAACTTCGACAACCTGGCCACCGCAGCGCCAAACATCCGTTCCGGCAAACTCAAGGCACTGGCTGTGACCACCCTGGCGCCTTCGGGCGCCCTGCCCGGTGTACCGCCGGTGGCCGACACGCTCAAAGGCTTTGCCATCGACACCTGGTGGGGTCTGGTGGCGCCTGCAGCCACGCCCAAAGATGTGCTGATGCGGCTGAACCATGCCTTCGTTGCCGCGCTTGAGGCGCCTGTCACCAAGACACGCTTTGCTGCACTGTTGGCCGAGCCCGTGCCCAGTACGCCGGAAGAGTTCGGTGCCCTCATGAACAGCGAGCGTGCCAAATACGAAAAACTGGTCAAGGCCTCGGGCGCACGAGTGGATTGACTATCGTCAGTCAATCCGGGCACCCGCCTCAAACCACTGCTTGATAAGCAGCCGCTCGGCGTCGGTGATGCCGGTGGCATTGTTCATCGGCATCAGCTTCAGCACGACCGCCTGCTGGTACATGTACTGCGCATAGGCCTTGACGTAGGGGGCCGAGTCGAGCCGCACATTCTTCATCTGGACTTGTGGTCCGTGGCAAAGGTAACA
>CAIYGK010000408.1 GCA_903925725.1 uncultured beta proteobacterium
GGATGGCACAGAGAATCCGGTATCGAACTTCTGGACCCAAGGCATGCACGAAGTGCAGAGCGATCTCAGCCTGACCGAGCACGGCTACCTTGGCTATGCCGTCGTGGCAAATCAACGCTTCTGGTTCAGTCTGTCTGCGGACGACCGGGAACTGCTTGGGCAGGCGCTGCGCGAAGCATTGGCCTATGGCAACGAAATTGCCGACGCGCAGAACGACAAGGCACTGGCGGCCTTGCGCCAGACCGGAACGACACGTATCCACGTGCTGAGCGCGAGCCAGCGTGAACGCCTGCATCGTGCCGTGGAGCCGGTACACAAGGCGCTGAGCAACCGCATCGGCTTGGCCTGGATGGACGCGATGCGTGACGCCCTGAAGCAAACCGCCAAGGGTTAACCCTAGCTGTTGAACGCCACAGTTGCCACGCCAGCAAATGTTCTCTAACCTTCGCCTGTTCAATTGACAACTCTTCCTCATTTTTGGAGACAACCATGAAAATCAAAGTCCTGCTCGCAAGCGTTTTGTTGGCGCTGGGCATGAGCGCCAATGCACAAATCGTCATCAAGTTGAGCCACGTGGTGGCCACCGACACGCCCAAGGGCCAGGCGTCGGAATTCTTCGCCAAACGTGCCGGGGAACTGACCAAGGGGAAGGTGAAAGTCGATGTGTACGCCAACAGCCAGCTCTACAAGGACAAGGAAGAGATGGAGGCACTGCAAATGGGTGCCGTGCAGATGCTTGCACCGTCGCTTGCGAAGTTCGGCCCTCTGGGCGTGAAGGAATTCGAAGTATTTGACTTCCCCTTCCTTTTTGACAACACCGCAGAGCTGCACAAGATAACGCAAGGGCCGGTGGGTGCAAGTCTCCTGGCCAAGCTCGAGCCCAAGGGCGTCAAGGGCCTGGCCTTCTGGGACAACGGATTCAAGTCCTTCTCGGCCAACGCACCGCTGAAGAACGTGGCCGATTACAAAGGCAAGAAGTTCCGTATTCAGTCTTCCAAAGTGCTGGAAGAACAGATCCGCGCGCTGGGCGGGATTCCGCAGGTGATGGCTTTTTCCGAGGTCTATCAGGCCCTGCAGACCGGCGTGGTTGATGGCACGGAGAACCCGATTTCCAACCTGTATAGCCAGAAGATGCACGAGGTGCAAAAGCACCTGACCCTGACCGAACACGGTTACCTTGGCTACGCGGTGATCGTCAACAAGAAGTTCTGGGACGGCTTGCCGGCTGACATCCGTGGTCAGTTGGAGCAGGCCATGAAGGAAGCCACCGCGCTTGCGAACAGCGTCGCCAAGAAGGACAATGACGACGCGCTTGAAGGAGTAAAAAAGGCCGGCAAGACGACCGTTTACACACCGACAAAGGAAGAGCGCATGGCACTGAAGAAGGTGCTGGTGCCGGTGCATGCCAAGATGGCTGACCGGGTTGGCAAGGATCTGCTGGAGGCGATCTACAAGGAAACTGGATTCGACCCCAAGAAGCTGTAACAGGCCTGTCCTAGCCGGAGCACAAACCATGAAATATCTTGACCACCTGGAGGAATGGATCATCTCCTTCCTCATGGGAGGCGCGACGCTGCTGATCTTCGTATCTGTTTTGCATCGCTACCTTGCAAGTGCGCCAATTCCGTATCTCCAGGACTGGATGCTGTCTCTCAACCTGAGCTGGGCACAGGAGCTTTGCATCATCATGTTCGTCTGGATGGCCAAGTTCGGTGCGGCCTATGGTGTGCGCACTGGCATCCACGTCGGGGTGGATGTGGTGGTCAACCGTCTGGAAGAAAAGACGCGGGCAAAGTTTGTGCTTTTCGCATTGCTGGCCGGCGCTCTGTTTACCGGTTCCATTGCCTACCTCGGCGCTCATTTTGTGTGGGAAAACGGTGGGCATCATGACATCCTCAAGTGGCTCCATATCGATTTCGGTGATATCCCCGAGGGACCCACGACGCCCGATCTGGAATGGCCAACCTGGATGGTGTATTGCGCCATTCCCCTGGGCTCCTCGCTGATGTCCTTTCGCTTCCTGCAAGTGGCCTGGAATTTTGTGAAAACCGGCGAACTTCCGCATCACGACCATGCCCATGTGGAAGGGGTAGAACAAGAAGCTCCGCTGGTCGGCGAAGCGATGGAGGACGGTGAGGAAATCAGTCATGTCCATCTGGGTCAGGGTGACACGGAATGGGCCAAGAACCATCCCAAAGATGGGGGTACCAAGTCATGAACGCTTCCATTCTTTTTGGACTCCTGATCGCGCTCATGCTCACGGGCATGCCGATCTCGATCTCGCTGGGTCTGACGGTACTGACCTTTATCCTGGCCTTCACGCAGGTTCCGCTGGAAGCGGTGGCACTCAAGCTGTTTACCGGCATAGAGAAATGGGAAATCATGGCGATTCCCTTCTTCATCCTGGCCGGCAACTTCCTGACCCACGGCGGCGTGGCGCGGCGCATGATCAACTTTGCGACGTCGGTGGTGGGGCACATGCATGGCGGCTTGGCACTGGCTTCGATTCTGGCTTGCGCCATGTTCGCCCTGGTCTGCGGTTCCAGTGTCGCCACTGTGGTGGCCATCGGCTCGATCGTGCTGCCAGCAATGGTGGCGCATGGCTACCCAATGGCCTTTGGTGCCGGCGTCATGATCACCGCCGGTTCACTGGGCATCCTGATGCTGCCCAGCATTCCGAAGGTGATTTATGCGATATCGACCAACACATCCATTGGTGCGCTGTTCGTTGCCGGTCTGCTGCCCGGCATCATGCTTGCCTTGATGCTCGGATTTGTGACCTGGTACATCGCCAAGAAGAACAACTACCCGCGCATGAAAAAAGCCACCTGGATGGAGCGCCTGAGGTTTTTCAGGGCCAGCGTCTGGGGCCTGATGCTGGTCGTCATCATCGTTGGCGGCATCTACTCCGGCATCTTTACCGCAACCGAAGCGGCGGCGATGGCGGCTGTGTATTCCTTCTTCGTCTCGATCTTTGTCTACAAGGACATGGGCATGAAGGACGTGCCCAAGGTCTTGCGCGACTCGGCCAATATGTCAGCGATGCTGCTCTACATCATTACCAATGCAGCGCTGTTCTCCTTCGTGCTGGCCAATGAAAACCTGCCGCATCGGCTGGCCGACTGGATACTGGGCATGCACCTTGGGCAAACCGGTTTCCTGTTTGTCGTCAACCTGATCCTGCTGGCCGCCGGCAACTTCATGGAGCCGTCGTCGATCATCCTGATCATGGCGCCGATCTTCTTCCCGGCTGCAATGCAATTGGGCATCAATCCGGTGCACTTCGGCATTCTGATTGACGTCAACATGGAAGTCGGTCTGTGCCACCCACCGGTCGGGCTGAATCTCTATGTGGCTTCCGGCATCTCGCGCCTGGGTATCACCGAGCTGACCAAGGCGGTGCTGCCGTGGCTGGGTACCATGATCGTGTTCCTTGTGATCGTCACTTACTGGCCGTGGCTGACACTGGTACTGCCGCGGGCACTGGGCATGCTGTAATCCATCGGGTCCACGGACCCAATAACCCAAGCCCGGCTCTGGCCGGGCTTTTTTTATCGATCCTGCATGATATCGACACTTGTTTTTGTTCTACTGTTCTGCGTTGTCGCGCTGCTGGTGTACATGGGCCGCTACAGCGGCCGCGTCCAGTTCGAGCAAACCCGGTTGATCGAAGCACCGCTGGAAGCCGTGTACGCCAATGTGGCCGATCTTCGAAACTGGCAGCAGTGGAGTCCCTGGCTGCAAGCTGAGACGGGTGTCGATGTGGTCCACGGCGACCAAACCGATAAGGCTGGCAGCCGCTGCTCATGGGACAGCACATCCATGTCAGCCGGAATGATCGAGCATCTGCGCCTTGTGTCGCAGCAGCGGATCGAACAACGCCTGCGGCTGCGCCATCCCTTCGCCATCGCTGGTCAATGCAACTGGACCTTTGACAAAGAGGGCGAAAAGACCGTGGTGACCTGGGCAGTGCGCGCGCGCGTCCCGTTTTCCATGCGCGCCTTCGCGGGAACGGTGAAGAGTTCGCTGGTACTGGATTGTCGTTATAGCCTGGACATGCTCGCCAGCCGATTGGAACCCGCCAGCGCGCCGCACTACCAGATCATTCATCTTGGTGTTCGTGATATCCCGGCTCGCCAATACATATTCCGGAACTACCAGGGCCCCATCAGCACACTGCCGGAGGCCTTGCGCCGTTCGACTGGCGAGATGCTTGAGCAGTTGGCTGCTCATGGCTTGATGGCGGCCGGCGCACCCATGGCCATCTACTTCAAGACCAACATCAAATTCCGGACGACGGTTTGCCACATCGGCATTCCCGTTGATGTTGTCCGCGATCTTGATTCCCTGCCGGTCCGGGAACTCGCCGCGCACAAGGCCTATGTCGTGCAATTGCTGGGTAATCCATCGGCCCTTGAAATCGCCTGGTATCTGGCCATGCAGCGAATGGTGTCTCTGAAGACCCAACCTGACCAGCGCTCGCCACCTTCTGAGAGCTACCTTGGCAGTGACGATAGCGTATCCGGGAATGATTGCGTAACCGAGTTGCATCTCCCGATACTCGACCGTACCGACCAACGCGCCGCGCCAGACGCGAAAGTATCGATTGATTGATTGATTGATAGCATGGA
>CAIYGK010000409.1 GCA_903925725.1 uncultured beta proteobacterium
CAACGTTGCGCCCGCAGGCTGGCACTGGCCGCGCTTTCGGCCAGTTCGGCAAAGCGCGTGGCGCTGCGCGGCTCCAAACCGAGGGCGCGCAAGGTGCGCACACCCGAGAGCGTCTCCTGCACATGATCATTGAGCTTGCCGAAGCGCTCCAGCGAGTCCTTGGAAGCCTGGTGAATGTGAGAGGAGATGCGCCAGAACGCGAACGCCATGAAGGGAAACGGCAGCAAGGCCGCCAGGGCCAGACGCCAGTCAATGCCGAGCGTCATCATGGCCACCACCATGATCAGGGTCAGCGTGCCGTCAAACCCGGCCAGCATGGCTTCGCCCGAGGCCATTTCCACCGCATCGATGTCGTTGGTAGCCAGGGCCATCAGGTCGCCGGTGCCACGCTGGTGAAAGAAGTGCGGCCCTTGCAGACACAGGCGCGCGTAAAGGCGTGTTCGCAGCTCCGCCCCAAGGCGGTAGCTCGCCGCAAACAGCTGAAGCCGCCAGGCCACCCGCAAGAAATAGATCAGCACGCCCGCCAGCACCAGCCAACCCAACTGCCCCACCAGCTCAGCGCTGTCCATCCGCCCGGCGGCCAGGCCGTCCACGATGTGGCCAACCTGGCGTGGAATGAAAACGGTGAGCGCACTGACCGATGCCAACATCAACGCCGCCAACAAATAGGGGCGCCAGTTCTGGCGCACGTAGCGCGCGATCAGGCGGGTCAGGGTCATGCGAGTGCGATGACCTTGCGCTTGCGGGCGGTCCTGGCGGGCCGCTTGAACGCCGGCCGCGGTTTACCCCTGTTTGACGGTCGCGCCAGCGCGAGGTATTCCTGAAAGCTGTCGCGCAGACACAGGGCAAACACGTCCGGGTCGGGAATCTGTTCGGAGCAGGCGGTGAACGAAATGACGATGGATTCGTTGTACCCGGTGACCGAAAACACCAGCCCCATGCCATCAGAGATCGGCATGATCGCCGACACGTAGGTCAGTTGAGCACCTTGCAGGTACATCGGGACGCGCGAGCCCGGCACATTGGTGATGGCGCAGTTGGCCAGCGGCACCCAATCGCCCAGTTGTGATGCGGCGGAGCGCAGCATCCGGCTGCTCGTCGCGATGGCAACCGATGGCGCGCTCTTGGCCAGTTCTGTGAGTTCGCGAGCACTGAGGGCCTGCGCCATGGTCTTGGAGGATGAACTGTCGGCGTGGATGGCCTTGAGTCTTTTCACCGGATCTTCCAGATGTGTGCCCAGTGCGACGCGGGCCCAGGAGAACTTGGCCCCCACATCATGTACCTGGTCGGAATGCACCGCAATGGGGGATGCGGCGACCAGGCTTTCCACTGGCAATTCGTCCTGCAGCGCGAGATAGCGCCGCAAACCACCGGCACACACTGCCAGCACCACATCGTTCACGGTTGAGCGAGGCACGAGGGCACGAATGTCCTTGAAATCGGCCAGCGCAAAGCGGCGCGTGTCAAACACCCGGTGTGCCGAAACCTCGGTATTGAAGCGGGTCATGGGAAATGGGTAGGAACGCCCGGTGAACTCTCCTGCAAAGGTGCCCAAGGCCGATTTCAGCGCTGTCCAGCCGGTGCTCAAGGGCTGCTTCATGCGCAGCGGGAAAGTCGCGAAATTGAACCCGGCTCGAGCCAGCAAGACCGCATTGCCGGGGGGCGGTTCAGGGAACCAGGGTGCCACCGGGGCGGGCGTCGGTGAGTCGGGCGAGAGGTCGTGCAGCAGCGCCGTGATTTCGTTGCCGTGCGCTATGTCAATGGCCGCGTGATGCACCTTGAGCAGGACGGCAAAACTGCCGACCGGCAGATCCAGAAAGCTGTCCAGACCCTCAATGACATACATCTCCCATAACGGGCGCTGCAAATCAAGGGGTCGGGTGTGGATACGCGAGACCTGAATACAGAATTGCCGCCAGTCGCCCGGCTTGGGCAGGGCGATGTGGCGCACGTGGTACTCGATGTTGAAGTTTTCGTCTTCGATCCAGTAGGGATAGTCCAGGTCCAGCGGTACGCGCAGAATCCGTTCACGGAAATTGGGCAAGCAATGCAAGCGGCTTTCCAGTTGAGCCAGGATGTGCTTGAACCGCACCACGCCACGCGGCGCGGTGGACTGGTCGTAGATGTGCAACAGGGTGACGTTGGAATTGGCGTGCGCGTTGTCTGAATAGATGAACGCGGCATCGTGTTCGCTAAGCTGTCTCATGGGCATCTTTCTGGTCGGGATTCAGGTCGTGATGCGGTACACGCGCCCCAGCAGACCGTGGGGTGAAAATGGTTTCCAGTCGCCTTCGGGCTGGGCCAGCCGGTCGGCGACGATGGCCATCACGATGCCATTGAAGCCCAGGCCGACATGGCTGCCCGGCACCCGAATGTTTTCATGCAGCGCTGCGTCACCGTCAATGGTCGCCTCCTGCGGTGGCACCACGCCGTCGGTGAGGGAGTACAGGCAACTGGTCGGAATCGGAAGGCGCCGGTGCTCGCGCATGGCCTTGGCGCGTGGCTGCATCAGATGGGCGGACGCGCCCAGCCGGTGCGATACCAGACGGTACATGGCTTTGAGTGCCGGCGGCGACTGGTTGCCCATCATGTCCACACTCACCGGGCTGCCCAGGGTGATGATGGATCGCACACATTCCTGCGTGGTCTCTGCACCATAAAGAGAGAACACACCGCCCAGACTCCATCCGACGAGACTGACCTTGCGCCCGGTGCTATGGTGCAGATAGCGGATTTTTTGCGGCAGGGCGTTGGCATGTTTGCCACGAAAACCGACATTGCGCCCCAGACCCCAGGTGTGCACGTCATAGCCCTTGTTTTGCAAGAACAGCTTCAGCGCCAGCAGGGTCGATTCACCTGCCATGAAGCCTGGCACCAGCACCACGGGGTGCCCGTCACCCTGCGGCGCCTGAATCAGCAGGGGCAATGATGTGGGTAGCAGTGCCATCTCCACGAAGATGCGCGTCTCGAGCAGCGAACTCAAAACGCTGGGCGAACCGATATGGGGATGACGGACTACGGGGCGACGCAACATGGAATAGGCTCCGGCGATACAGAAACACGGTGATAGCCCTTGGAGTCTAGAAGGGAATTGCTCCCGGAAATTGAGGCTTGCTACCTAATGCCAGCTTGCTCCGGGAAGTGTGGCTGGTAGCATCAAGCTCTTGGAGACATATTGAAGGAGATAACGTGATGATGCCGCCTTTTTCCCGACTAGCCGCTGCGACCCTGCTTGCGCTGTGTTGTTACGCCGACGCCCAGACCCGAGACCCGGTTGAGACTTTGTGCCGGACCCCGGAGGCCTGCCTGGCCGAAAGCACCAAACTGCTGAAACGCCCAGCGGGAGGCGGCACCAGTGAACTGGCGAGGATCCAGGACATGTTCTATTGGTTCGGACGCATCAACATGGCATCGGCCGTGGCGAATGTCGAGCGCGGCATCATTCCGCCCGAACTCGCCGGTCCGATCGCCCGCGGTGTTGCGCATTCAATCAACCAGGGCGCGTTGCCCGGCGGCAAACGACCCAGCGACGTGCTACAGACCGAGAAGATCATCACCGACTTCGCCGGACCCGACGCCACGCTGATTCACACCGGCCGCAGTCGGCAGGATATGCACCCCACGCTGACGATGGGCCAGTTAAGGGTTGAGTTGCTTGACTATACGGACCGGCTGGCCGAACTGCGTGCGCAGTTGCTGGAGATGGCTGGCAAGAATGTCGAGACCTTCGTTCCGGCCTACACCAACGGCGTGCAGGCCATGCCAACGAGCTTCGGGCATTACCTGCTCGCTTTTGCCGACTCCTTCGCGCGCGATGGCGAGCGTATCCGGCAGGCCTGGTCACGCGTTGACCGCAGCCCGCTCGGCAGCGCCGTGCTGGCAAATTCGAGCTGGCCCCTGGACCGCCCCCGCCTTGCCGACCTGCTTGGCTTCGAGGCACTGGCCATCAATGGTTACGACGGGACCCAGATCAGCCCCGACGACGTTGGCGTCGAGGTCGCGCAGATTGTCGGGTCGACGGCGCTGCGCGTTGGCTCGCTGATGCAGGACATTCACGTCCAGTACCACCAGACTCGCCCATGGCTGCTGCTGGTGCCGGGCAAGACCTATACCAGCAGCGCCATGCCACAGAAAGCCAACCCCGGAGTCATCCAGGACACACGGGCCTTGGCCAGCGATGTCGTTGCGTCAGCGCAAAACGTGGTACTTCGTGCCCACAACGTGACGCCCGGCATGATCGACTACAAGTACAGCTGGACCGACGCACGGGCGCGCACCTTCGTGCTTGGCTCACAGATGCTGCGCGATGCCACCGATGTGATGGCGTCGCTGCGCGTGGACCCGAAACGCTCGCTTGAAGAACTCGAGTCCGACTGGACAACCTCGATGGAACTGGCCGAGACACTGCAGCGCGAGAACCGGATCCCGTTCCGCGTCGGTCACCACTTTGCCTCCGAGGTGGTGTTGTACGCTCGCGAGCACGCATTGCGACCAAAGGATTTCCCTTACACCGAAGCAGTGCGCATCTACGCTGATGCCGGCAAGATGTACCAGTTGGTGGATTCCAGGTTGCCCCTGGACGAAGCGACGTTCCGGCGCACGCTGTCGCCGGAGTCCATGGTGCGCACGCGCGTAGGCATTGGTGGACCTCAGCCTGCTGAAGTGCGGCGCATGCTGGGCGAGGCACAGAAGACCCTCTCGGCAGACCGGCAATGGGTGAGTGAGCGACGCCAGCATCTGGCCAAGGCAGAAGCCAGACTCAACGTGGCGTTCGGCGAACTTCTCAAGCGCTGAAACTGGCAGGTTGACGATGCCAACGGCAGTGAATTTCGCCAGCGAATACCTCGCCCAACTGGCAGCTTTTTCTGACCAGTGTCCCTTGCCGCGTATACGTGCCTTGCATCTGCCACCCGTTCAGCCGGTCCAGGGTCACGCAGGAGAATTCTGCGCCGTGGAACTGACGGACGGCTCGCTCGGACTGTCTTACGTTCGGCTGGGCGACACACTGGCGCAACTGCGTGATGGGGCTGAGGCCTTCCAGACTGCGGGAGCCGACGCGCTTGAAGTTGCCCGGCGCTTCGTCAGCAACAAAGGGCCCGGCAAGGTCATCGGTTTTGCCACTGCGAACGCCATCTCGCGCTGCCTGTTTGACCGTGCAGGATTTCGCCCCCGCGACAGCAGCGATTCAATAGGTCAGATGCATCCGCAACAAGGCGAGTCCATCGGCATGATCGGACTGTTCAGACCGCTGCTTGCACGGGTCTTGAAGAGCGAGGCCCGACTCACCGTTGTCGAGTTGAAGGCGAATCTTGTGGGCGAACATGATGGCTACCGCGTCACTCTGGATGCCAGAGAACTCGCAGATTGCAGCAAGGTCATTTCCACAAGCACACTGCTCCTCAACGACACTCTGGACGACATGCTCGCGCAGTGCCGCAACGCCCGCTGGTTTGCCATGGTTGGACCCGGTGCGGGTTGCCTGCCCGACGCGCTTTTTGCCCGTGGCGTTACTCTCCTGGGTGGAAGCTGGATCAAGGACCGCCAGGGCTTTGTTGCGGCGCTGACGAGCGGTGCGCCACACAGTGAATTCACCAGCAAGTTTGCTCTGACCGCTGACGGATACCCTGGCTGGCGTGAACTGGTCCAAAGAGCGCTCGACAGCAAAGAGGCCTGAACGTGCATTGGAACGAACACCAGGAGCCGCTTGGCACCGCGTTGACCCTGATTCATTCAAGACAAAGTACGACGTCGAGGTTTCTCGGTGACCCCGGACCGGATCACGCCCAGATCGAAACCATTCTCGATGCGGCGGGTGCCGCTCCCGATCATCGGCGATTGACGCCCTGGCGCCTGGTGATCGTTCCGGCGCAGAAACGCCATCTCCTGGCTGAAGCCTTCGCCGACGCGCTTTGCGAGCGAGACCCGCAGGCAAGCGAGGCGCAGCGGCGGGAAGCCAGTGAAAAGGCATATCGATCTCCATTGTTGGTGGCAGCTATTGCTCGCATGGATCCCGCGTCAAATGATGTACCAGCGCCGGAGCGCCTGCTATCGGCGGGATGCGCCCTGCAGAATATGTTGCTTACCGCCCATGCCATGGGTTTTGGCGCCGGACTCCTGACTGGAAAGTCGCTTTATTCGCAGCGGCTCAAACAGTTTTTCCAGCTGGCCGACTCAGAGCAATTGCTGTGCTTTATGGCGGTGGGCACGGTCCTGCGGGGAAAACCCGTGACTACACGGCCAGCAATGAACGATTACACAACGACGCTTTGATTGGTCGGCGCATCTCATCGACCTTCAACGGTGCGCTGCCGAACAGACCAGTCTCCCTGACTGACTTAAGGTCAGGGCGCCGACAGACCCATCGGCGCAAAGGACGACTCCATGTACGGATTCACTGCTTGATGCCGCCCCTGTTACTGGCCGGCAGTGCACTGGCCCTTGGCTGGGTCCTGCTGCCGTTCTATGGTGCCATCATGTGGTCGTTGATCATTGCGATGCTTTTCGCTCCGGTCTATCGATGGCTGCTGGCGCGATTGAAGCGACGGCGCAACCTCGCTGCCGCCCTGGTGACACTTCTCGTTCTGGTGGTTTGCGTACTTCCATTTGCGCTGATGACGGCCTCGCTGGCCCGTGAAGCGTCGGTCGTTTACCAACACATTGATTCCGGGGACTGGAGCCCGGCGCTCTATCTGCGCGGCCTGTTCGACGCATTGCCAGTCTGGATGACCGCGTTGCTGAGACGCGCTGGCGTTGCGGATTTCGACGTTCTGCAAAGTCAGCTAACGACCGCTCTGGCGCAAGGCAGCCGCTTCCTCGCCACGCAGTCGTTCAGCATCGGACTGGACACCTTCGCCTTTGTCGGCAGTCTGGGTGTCACCTTGTACCTGGCCTTCTTCCTGATTCGCGATGGCGAGGAACTGGCGCGGATCGCCGAAAAGTCCCTGCCGGTTCCGCCGCAGTACAGGCGGGAACTGGTGGACAAGTTCATGGCTGTCGTGCGTGCCACCGTGAAGGGAAGCCTCCTCGTCGCGGCGATCCAGGGGACGCTGGGGGGAATTGCCTTCTGGCTGCTGGGCGTCAAGGGCGCTCTGCTCTGGGCCGTCCTGATGGCGTTTCTCTCGTTGCTGCCGCTGATCGGGACGAGCCTCGTGTGGGTGCCCGTGGCTGTGTACTTCCTGCTGACTGGAGCTGTCTGGAAGACCCTTGTATTGGTCACCTATGGTGTGGTCGTCCACGGCATGGTCGACAATCTGCTGCGGCCAATGCTGGTCGGCAAGGATGCCCGGATGCCGGACTATGTGGTCATGATCACGACGCTCGGAGGCATGGCGGTGTTCGGCATCAACGGCTTCATCATCGGCCCGACGATTGCGGCTATGTTTATCGCCGTCTGGCACTTGTCGATCGCAGCTCCACCGCCACCGTGAACGGCTCGGACGCTATCAAAGTCGCCAATGGTTGCCCTGCATGGGTCTATCCCGCACGGGCCACACAGGGCAAAGCATTTGCACAACCTCCATCAGGCTCAACCACTCGGCGATGGGGTCGATCCCGGAAGCCTTGCCCAGCGGTGGCTGAAAAGGCACACCCGCTTCGCGCACCAGCACCGGACTTGCATCGGCACGGATAAGCGCCGCCTCAACATGTGTATCGGTGTTATCCGAGAAGTTCATCCAGGAGTTCCGCCTTATTGAACAGGGCAAAGTACCCACGTAACTCATTCATGTCCAGCGAAGCGCCGTGTATTTTCAATAGTGCGCGAATGTCGTCAAGGTCGCGCGTTCGCGCTGCATCGTTCACGAAGCCTTGCAGCTTGAAGCCGATAAGCCCTTCGACACTGATGATACGCATGCGGCCCATGGGGGTCTCGCGCTCCGATGCCTGCGCCAGCAGGCGGCGCGCAAGGGGGCGATGCGCGTAAAGCAAATCCAACCCTTCGGCTGCGCGCACATAGTTGGCGGCGTCCTCGCTGCGGTAGAGGCACTCGTAGCCTAAATCCAGCAGCGCATCATGTACCCGATCCGCAGCTTCGGCCTCCACCAGAAAATCCACATCCTTGGTGGCGCGCACCACTTGGTGCGCAACCACCGCCAAGCCACCAATCAATGCTGGCTCTGTGCCGTTGCGCGCAAACATGGACAATGCTTCGCGAATTTGTTCTGCCAGGTTGGACATGCCTACAGCGTGGAAAAGAGGATGCGTCAATCATAGCGTCCGCTTCGGCACTGCCACATCCCTATCCCTTGACCGCCCCCGCGGTCAGCCCGGTGATGATTTGCCTTGCAGCGATGAAAGTGAAGATCAGCGGTGGTATCGCAATCAGGCTGCCCAGCGCCATGATCTTTCCCCAGTCCACGCCGATGTCGGTGATGTAGAGTGAGGCCGCCACCGGCAGCGTGCGCGTGGCACGGTCGGTCAGTACGAGCGCCAGAATGAATTCGTTCCAGGCGATGCGGAAAGTGAAGATGGACGCCGCCGCGATACCTGGCTTGATCAGCGGCAGCACCACCTTGTAAAACACCTTGATCGGCCCGCAGCCGTCGATGGCGGCGGCTTCTTCCAGCTCTTTTGGAACCTGCAGGATGAATCCGTAGAGCAGCCAGATGGCAA
>CAIYGK010000410.1 GCA_903925725.1 uncultured beta proteobacterium
CCGGGCTGCGCCTGCCGCTGGCGTCGGGCTCGCCCAGGGCGATCACGTCGAGCTGCGCGTGCGTCACAAAGTGGGTCTTGTCGTCGCCCAGAAACTCGCTGGGGGCACGCAACTCCTTTAGCTTGATGCCTTCTTCCAGCGCGTGGTGCAGTTCCTCCACGCGCACCGGCATTTCGGATTGCGTGCGACGGTAAACAATCGTCACATCGCCGCCGAGCCGGCGCGAGGTACGGGCCGCGTCCATGGCCGTGTTGCCGCCGCCAATCACGATGACGCGCTTGCCACGGGTCTCGGGCAATGGCGTCTCGTAGTCCTTGTGCAGACCCTGCATCAGGTTCACACGGGTCAGGAACTCGTTGGCCGACATCACGTTGAGCAAATGCTCGCCCGCCACGTTCATGAAACGCGGCAAACCGGCGCCGGTGCCGATAAAGACTTTCCAGAAGCCGGCCTTCTTCAGGTCTTCGATGGTGGCTGTCTTGCCGACAACAAAGTTGGCAACAAACTTGCCGCCGAGCAGCTTGATCTTGCCAACCACATCGTCAATCAGTTCGTTGGGCAGACGGAACTCAGGGATGCCATAACGCAGCACGCCACCCAGCGCATGAAAGGCTTCAAACACCGTGACCGGGAAGCCCTCGGAGGCCAGCAGGTAGGCATTGATCAGGCCGGCCGGGCCTGAGCCCACCACCGCCACCGGCGGCTTGTCAGCCTTGGCCCAGGGATCGGGAAAACCGGCAAAGCGCGCTGCAATGCCTTCGGCGTTGACCAGCTTTTCGCGCTGCGGCAGGTACCACTCGAGCTGGCCGATTTCGATCGGCAATTTCTTGTGCTTGCAGACACCCTGGCACTGCAACTCCTGCGGACAGACGCGGCCCGTCACGTTGGGCAAGGGGTTGCAATTCTCGATCAGTTCCATCGCCTCACGAAAACGTCCAGTGCCCAGCAGCTCCAGCATTTCCGGAATATGAATCTTGACCGGGCAACCGCCCTTGGGTTCAAACTTGCCGGCCACGTGCACACCCACTTCGCAGGGCTTGTCCTTGCACTGCTTGTCGCGCAGCGCCTCCAGCCAGACGAACATCTCGACCTCGCGCGCGCTGTAGCCCAGGTTCATGTAGCCCAGGTAGCCCTGATTGACCAGACCAAAGTCTCGCGAGCGCTCTTCGGCGTCGCGCATATAGGGCGGAATGGAGTGCTCCACCGGCCAGTTGTGCGACAAGCCCTTGAACATCGGGTAGCGCTCCGACAGATGGACCTCAATAGCGCGTATGAACTTGCGTTTGAGCCGCAGCGGCACGTTCCAGACAAAGCGCATCAGAACCTTGCTGGCATCGTCGTCGCGCAACAGCAGGCCCCACATGGTGCGGATGAACTCCGCACTGAGTTCTTCCTGCTGAAACTCCCACACCATGGCGTTGGTGCCGTCGGCAATGAACATGTCACGAAAGGCCTGCGGTTCGCTGAGCAGTCGTCGGCGTAGCAGGTTGAGCTGATGGTGAAAGTTCTCGACTTCCGGCGTTTGCTCGAGCGCATCAAGCTGCGAGCGCGTGCTTTCGATGGTGCTGCTGGCCTGCAGGTAGCGCTGCAGGTCCTCGCCACTTCGGGGGGTCAGGTTTTCGCTGCTCATCGAATGATCTCCGAATCACAATTGGCCACCACACGCGCAATGCGGCTCTTCAGTTCCGCGGTGACCTTGACCTTGGCCAGCGCGCCGGGAATCAGTCGCGCCACTTCCTTGCTCTGGCCATCCACCACAATGCGCGTCTTCTCGAACAACTCCGGCAAATCCTGGTAGCAGGTCTTGCAATCGGTGCATTTGACCTGATCGGCGATCTCATAGTTAACCAGCGCATCGGCCACCGCCGTCGCCGCGCCCGCAGATGCCGCCGCTGCACCGGCCACCGGCGTGATGGGGATCGTACGCGCTGCCGCCACCGGCGCCTTGCTGGATGCCGCAAGCTCCGACATGGCACGGGCAAAGGTGTCGAGCGAAGAGTCGCGCAGGGTCACAGATTCCTGGTACTGCGCCTGCAAGGACTCGATATCGGCGCGACGACTCTCTTCGATCTGGGCCACATGCTGCCCATCAAGGAATTGCAGCAGGTGCCAGTACTTGCGGCGCTCTTCCACCAGCGCGATGATGGCCTGGGTCACTTCAATCTTCTGCAGGCGCTTCTTCGCATCGGTGGACCAGATGAAGGGTTTGATGCCCTGACGATCGTCCTTGGCCAATTCGACGTAGGCCTCCACTGGCATTGCGTTGACCTCGTCCGCACCCAGCTTGTGGAACTGCTTCTTGAAGCGGATCTCACCCAGCGCGAAGTGTGCCGGCGTCAGTGCGGTGCTGAGCAACTTGAGCTGACCGGCATCGTCGATGTATTCCAGCGTGCTACTGGCCCAGGTCTTTTCCGGCTCCGGGTTCCCTTCGAGCGAGAACCAGTCATGCAGGTTGCTGCC
>CAIYGK010000411.1 GCA_903925725.1 uncultured beta proteobacterium
ATTTCTCGATTTCTGCCATCAATTCATCGTCAAAGCGCTGGCGTGGAAAGCCTACTTCGCTGTACTCCAGCGTGTCTGCCATGCGTCCGACTCTGTCGTGTTGCTTGACCAGCAGATATTTGCCCTTGATCTGCTCACGGCTGGTGTCCTTTTGCACGGGGTAAAAGTCTTTGATGACCTTGAACACGTAGGGAAAGGACGGCAGATCAAAGACCAGCATCACCATGCCCTTGATGCCAGGTGCAATTCGGAACTTGTCAGTCGAATGTCTCAGATGGTGCAGAAAGTCACGATAGAAAAGCGTCTTGCCCTGCTTGGCAAGTCCGAGCGCGTTATAGATCTCGTTGCGCGGCTTGCGCGGCATGATGCCATGCAGAAACTGCACATAGGCCGACGGAATTTCCATCTCCACCATGAAGTAGGCGCGTGCAAAACTGAACAGCATCAGCAGGTCGTCTTCGCCCAACAATGCCGCGTCGATCACCAGCTTGCCCTGGGTGTTGTGCAATATCGGCAGTGCAAAGCCGGACTCGCTGAAGCCGTTGATGAGCTTGCCAACGATGTAGCAACCCTTGTTGCGAAAGAACAATCCGGTCAATACCTGCATCTGCAGATTGGCGCGTAGCTGCGTGTTTCGCAAGCGCTCGGTGATCGCGCCCTGTACCAGAGCAGCGTCGCGCTGCAGATCTTCAAAGGCCAGGCGCAATCCAAAGTCTTCGAGCAGCCGCACCAGCACTTCCTGCATGTTGGCATGACTTGGATAATAAGCGCGGTACGTGGGGCGGGACTGCGGCTCGCCGTTTTCAATGTATTCGGTGCTGACCGCCGGGCGGACAAAGATGAAGTCATTCTGAAAGTAGCTGCGGTGCAATATCTTGGTCGTGACCGAGTTGAAGAATGTTTCAGCCAACTCCGGCTGATGGTGATTGACCAGCAAGCCGATGTAATGCAGCTTCACTTGCTGCCAGATGTCCATGCTTTGCTCACCGGCCTTGAATTCGCGCTCCAGACGCCTGGTACATTCACGGACCTGCAGATCGTAAAACTCGATCCGATTCCGCTGGGCGCGTTGCTGCCCATGCCAGTCTGCAGCCTCAAAGCGGTGCTTGGCGCGCGCTGATTCGGTCCGGAATAGCTGGTAATGACGATTGAAGCCATCCATCATGGCTTTGGCGACGTCATAGGCGACGCTGGAGTCAAGCCGCTGCGGAAACACGGTATCAAGCTTTCAGCGAGCCACCGCGCGGGTAGCGCTTAAGTGCGTTGCGAAAGACATTCACTACCTCGTCTGGCCTTTGCATACTAACTTGCAGGTCTTTGACCAAGCCGTCACGCAGGCCATAGCACCAGCCATGGACCGCAACGGCTTGTTCGCGTCGCCAGGCGTCCTGAATCACGTTGGACAGTGCCACATTGCCGACCTGCTCGATCACATTCATTTCACACAACACGTCTTCCTGCGCAGTCATACTCAAGTGATCAATGCGGCGACGGTGCCGCAGTTTGACATCATGCACATGGCGCAGCCAGTTGTCGGCCAGACCAACGCGGGTGCCACGCAGCGCCGCCAGCACACCGCCGCAACCGTAATGTCCCACCACCATGATGTGCTCGACCTTCAGATGATCGACTGCAAACTGGATAACCGACAGGGCATTGAGATCGGAATGCACTACCACATTGGCAACATTGCGATGCACAAATACCTCACCCGGATCGAGACCCGTGATTTCGTTGGCTGGTACGCGGCTGTCGGAACAGCCAATCCAGAGGTATTTGGGAGTCTGCAGCTGTGCCAGCTGGCTGAAAAATCCAGGACGCTGCAATTCCATGCGTGCCGCCCAGGCGCGGTTGTTGTCGAACAAATGCTGAAGCGATGACGCCGTCATTTTGCTCAGCAGGTTTCGGCGAACAGTTCGCGTCCGATCAGCATGCGCCTGATTTCGCTGGTTCCGGCACCAATCTCGTAGAGCTTGGCGTCGCGCCACAAACGACCCAGCGGATACTCGTTGATGTAGCCATTGCCACCAAAGATCTGCACCCCTTCACCGGCCATCCATGTGGCCTTTTCAGCACACCACAAGATCACCGAAGCACAGTCCTTTCGCACTTGGCGCACATGTTCGACACCAAGCAGGTCAAGGTTTTTGGCAACTGTATAGGCGAAAGATCTCCCGGCCTGCAACACGGTGTACATGTCAGCCACTTTGCCCTGAATGAGCTGGAATTCGCCAATACTCTGGCCAAACTGCTTGCGGTCGTGGATATAAGGCAGTACGTTGTCCATCACGGACTGCATGATGCCCAGCGGGCCGCCGGTCAACACCGCGCGCTCGTAATCGAGCCCACTCATCAGCACTTTGGCACCATTGCCCAGACCACCCAAAATTTGCTGCGCTGGCACCTCGACGTTGTTGAATACCAGCTCGCCTGTGTGCGAGCCGCGCATGCCAAGCTTGTCGAGCTTCTGCGCCACCGAAAAGCCTGCCATGCCTTTTTCGATCAGAAAGGCGGTGACACCGCGCGCACCCAACTCCGGTTCGGTCTTGGCGTAAACCACCAAGGTGTCAGCGTCTGGCCCGTTCGTAATCCACATCTTGCTGCCATTGAGCAGATAGTAGCCACCCTTGTCTTCGGCCTTCAGCTTCATGCTGATGACGTCACTGCCGGCACCAGGCTCGCTCATGGCCAGCGCTCCGACGTGCTCACCGCTGATCAGTTTGGGCAGGTACTTGACTCTTTGCTCTGGTGTGCCGTTGCGCTTGATCTGATTGACGCACAAATTGCTATGTGCACCATAGGACAGGCCAACAGATGCGCTAGCTCGTGAAATCTCTTCCATGGCAATCATGTGAGCAAGGTAACCCATGTTGGCGCCGCCAAATTCTTCACCGACCGTGATGCCCAGCACGCCCAGATCGCCCATCTTGCGCCAAAGATCCATCGGAAATTGGTCGCTTCGGTCAATCTCGCTGGCGCGCGGCGCGATTTCGCTCCGTGCAAATTCGCGCACCGCATCACGCAACGCATCGATGTCCTCACCGAGCTGAAAGTTGAGTCCTGGCATATTGTTCATGGTTTCTTCCTCAGTTAATAACTCTTGGGCACGCACATCAAGGTTTGCTGCATTAACGCGCAAGCCGTTTCCTTGCCATTGGCGTCAAAGTGCACCACCTCCCCGCGGGTGACTATGACGCGCCTGCCGGCCTTCACCACACGCCCTGTTGCACGCAATTCACCGTCCCGCAATGCGGCCAGAAAGTTGATTTTGTACTCTACCGTAGTGACCTCCATGTCGTCGGGTGCCTGCGTCAAACCAGCGTAACCACCGGCAATGTCGGCCAGTGCCCCCATCGCTCCGCCATGAAAGCCATCCTGCTGTTGCGTCACCTTGCTGGAATAGGGCAGCGCAAGCTCGCACAAACCGGACTCCACGCGCAACAAGCGGGCACCCAGATGCTGCATCATGCCCTGACGCACAAAACTGCTCTCCACACGACTCCAAAGTGTCTGGTCTGTCATAACTTCACTTTCCACTCTGCCTGCTGACTTTCGATTCCCCCTTGCCCGGACTCTTGGCCAGCAGCGCCCTGGCCTCACGCTGATGTACCTTGAGCTCATCCAGATTGGCTTGCAAGTCCGTCATCTGGGCTTCCAACTGCTTCTGGTGTGCGGCGATCACTGTCAGGAATTTCTGCAATTGCGGCCCGGTGTCGCGCGGGCTGTCATACATGTCAATGATTTCCTTGGCCTCGGTCAAGCTCAGCCCCAAGCGCTTGGCGCGCAGTGTCAGCTTCAGTCGGGTGCGGTCGCGCCCGCTGTAAACCCGTGTGCGTCCACCCGGGCCGCAGCGCTCGGGTTGCAACAGTCCCATGTCTTCATAAAAGCGCATGGCTCTAGTGGTCAGGTCAAATTCGCGCGCCAAATCGCTGATGCTGTAGGTGATGGCCATGAATTGTGCTCAACAAAGGTGACTCGGCAAGACGGAGCGCTCGCCTAGAATGTCCGTTCTGATTGACGTTTACGTAAACGTCAATTATGGAGCAAATCAGGAATCCTTTTGAACTCTCCCGCCAACGAACTTGAAAAGCAGTTGCACTACCCACTGGGTGATGCGCTGCCGGCGCCAGGCGCCAGTATCAGTGTTGCCCCCGGCGTGAAGTGGTTGCGTATGGGCTTGCCGTTCGCACTCGATCACATCAATCTGTGGTTGCTGCGCGATGAAGTTGATGGCCGAGCCGGGTGGAGCATCGTCGATTGCTGCATCAGCACCGACCAGTCGAAGGCACAGTGGGAGCAGATATTTTCCAACGAACTCGAGGGCCTGCCGATTTTGCGTGTCATTGTTACGCACATGCATCCTGACCATATCGGCCTGGCGCACTGGCTATGCCAACGCTGGAATGTCACTTTGTGGATAAGCGCAACTGACTTCAATCTGGCGCGCATCGGCAGCGAGGGGGTCAGTGGATTTGGCGGCGATACCGCGGCCGTCTTTTTTGCGGCGCATGGTTTGAACGATCCGGCCTCCATCGAAAAGATCAAGGGTCGCGCCAACTACTTCAGAACTTTGGTGCCGGCTGTGCCACGCCACTTCCGACGCCTGATGGACGGCGACACGCTGACCATAGGCGCGCACCAGTGGCGATGTATCAGCGGCTACGGTCATGCACCTGAACACATCTCGCTGTATTGCCAGGATTTGCAACTGCTCGTTGGCGGCGACATGATGCTGCCGCGCATCTCGACCAATGTCAGCGTCTATGACCAAGAGCCCGAATCCAATCCACTCAAGCTATTTTTGGACTCGATTGACAAGTTCCGTCTGCTTGATGCTCAAACGCTGACGCTGCCCGCGCACGGGAAACCATTTACCGGGCTGCACCAGCGCATCGAGCAGTTGCATGTGCACCACCGGGATCGCCTGGCCGAAGTCATCGCAGCCTGCCAGCTCAAGCCCTGCAGTGCAGCCGACATCGTGTCGGTACTCTTCAAGCGCACGCTTGACCTGCACCAAATGACGTTTGCCATGGGCGAGTCCATCGCCCACCTGCATGCACTCTGGTTCGAGGCCCGCTCGACGCGCACGCAGGGAGACGACGGCGTGTTTCGGTTTGCCGCGAATCAGAAGTGATATTCGACGCGGATCATGGGCGTCCTGGCGTAAGCGCCCGAGCCTGCCGCGCCGCTGCTGTCGTTGCCAAACTTGTTCTTCCAGTACTGATATTCCAGACCCAGCTTGAGTGAGTTCTTGCTGGCACCCAGCAAAGAGCCCAAGTCATACATCACCTGCATGTCAATGTTGGTCTCGGCGGCCGTATCAACACCAAATTCGTTCTTGCCCTTGGCGGCAATGAAGTTGGCAAAACCTTCAAACGAAAGCGGTAAAGCACCAATGCTGAACGGTATACCCCAGGCCAGATTCAGCATGGGATGGGTGTCGTATGAATAGCGCGGAGTGGAGATGCCGCTGAACGTGCTGTAGGGAGCGTTACTCTCCCACAACAGCAGCAAGCCAATATTGAGGAAGCCTGGCACGTCCATCATTAACGTGGGGCCAGCCACCAACATGCGCTTCTTCGAGTTGTAACCAGCGTCGGTCTTGGTATTGAAATCGAAACCGGTGGTCAGGCCGAGGCCGCGCACCGGACCGGCCTTGAAGGACTTGCCAGTGACTTTTTCCAGGTCCAGGGTGTTGCGGTATACGACGTAGACCTCCTGCGCACCGTTGGTTGAGCCTTTGCTGGAAGGGTCCTTTTCATCTGATAGCAGCAGGTCGACGTTGAAGAAATTCGACCCGTACTTGTACCCACTCACATGATTGAGGTTCAGGATATTCTTGCTGATGGCATTGGCGTTGAATGGCTCCGCATAATCGGTGCCATAGCGGTAACCAATGGAGGTGTCGCTCCAGTCAGCGGCTTGGGCAGAGAAGCAGGCGAGGCCGAGGGCGGCGGAAAGAACCGCGTAATTGAAATGTGGGTGCGTCATGGGATGTCCTTTGCTCTAAGTTGGTGCGTTGTTGCGTCCAGTCAACAACATAGCAATTAGCGCGCCAACGGCTTACGAGTCAGACCCAGTGCGGACTCGCATCCTCCTTGAGCTGCTGTCGCAATGCCGCATAGTCGGGCAACACGGAGCGCACCGTTTCCCAAAATCGCGGGCTGTGGTTCATGACGCGCAAATGACTGAGTTCGTGCACGACGACGTAGTCGATGACCGCCATCTTGAAATGGATCAGACGCCAGTTGAGTCGAATCGAGCCATCAACCGTTGCACTGCCCCAGCGGGTGGCAGCCCTGCTGAGCGTTACTCTGCGCCATTTCACCTGGAGCATGGGTGCGAAATGATCAAGTCGTTCGGTAAAAATTCGTTTCGCCTGGCGCATCAACCAGACTTGCACTGCGTCCCGGATTTGCTCTGGTGCAGCGCTTGGAGGCAAGGCAAGTGACAGTGTCAGCGATTGACTTTCGGTTCCAGACAGCTCTGCCGCCATACCTCTCGCCTCGGTAGCATCAAGCACAACCTTGACCTGTTCGCCAAGAAAAGGAATTCGAGTCGCGTCCCGCCACTCGATGCGCTGTACGGCCAGACGTTCATGTCGTTCGCGCGTCTCACCCAATTTCCTGACGATCCAGGCCGCTCTTTCCTGCAAGGCCGCCTCCACCTCGCGCAATGGAACCCAAGATGGTGCACGTACCGCCAGCCCCTCGGGACCGACAACGAAGCCGATCGTGCGCCGCTTGCCGCGCTTGAATTCGTAGGCCACTGCAAGGTCGCACAAACGCGTCTCACGGTTGGCACGCGGGTGAAGAAGCGGGTTCAGATGTAAGCCTCGGGATCAATACGACGCATCTCGGCTTCGATCCAGGCTTCAACCTCGCGCATCAACTCTTTAGGCTCCCGTCCGACGCTGACAATCGGTCGCCCAATCGAAACCTGAACCACGCCCGGATATTTGGTAAAACCCTTGCGCGGCCAGCATTTGCCCGAGGCCACGGCAATGGGTACCACCGGGGCACCGGCTTGCACCGCCAGACGTGTACCGGCGGTCTGGTAAGTGCCCTGCCGCCCGCGCTCAATCCGTGTACCCTCGGGAAACAGGATGATCCAGACCCCCTGTTCCAGCAGCGCCTTTCCCTGGGACACCACCTGTTTGAGCGCCTTGGACCGTGATTCACGGTCGATATGGATCATGTCCAGCCGCGCCATCGACCAACCAAAAAAAGGAATGCGCAGGAGTTCTCGCTTGAAGACAAAAGCCAGTGGATGCGAAATCAAAGTCGGGAGCAGCAAGGTCTCCAGCGCTGACTGGTGTTTGGACAGGAGAATCGCTGGCGTCGTCTGGCCAATGGGTAAATTTTCCAAACCGCTGACCTGGACAGTGACGCCCAGAAAAACGCGCGTGCCCCAAATCACTACGCGAAACCAGTTAACCGCAAACCACCAAAGCCGTGTGCGATCAAGCCAGAGCGAAGCAAAAACCAGCGCCAGCCCCCACGGGATGACCGTCAGCAGCATCCACGCCATATGCAGGACTGACCGGATCAATGGCATCACACTGCCGTAGCTTCCCGCGCAAGAAGGAAGTCAGCAAAGGCCGCCAGGTCGGCGTGAATATGCGTCTCCTTTGGAAAGTTGTTCGGCAAACTGCGCCCTTGATAAACAGCACCCTTGCCGGTCAGCACCAGATGCGGCTCGCAGCCAACTGCTACCGCCCCCAGCAAGTCATTGACGGTGTCACCCACCATCGGAACGCCGCGCAGGTCTATCCCGTAACGCTCTCCAATCTGTTCAAACAGGCCGGACTCCGGCTTGCGACAATGACATGCTGCATCCGGTGCATGCGGACAATAGAACACGGCATCAATCCGCGCTCCCACCTCGGCCAGCAAGACGTGCATCTTGGCGTGCATGGCGTTAAGCGTGGAGACATCAAACAGGCCACGCCCCAAGCCGGATTGGTTCGATGCGATCACTACATGCCAGCCACCATGGTTGAGCCGCGCAATTGCTTCCAGCGCGCCGGGCAGGGGAGTCCATTCATCCGATGATTTGACATAGTCGGCACTGTCTTCGTTGATGGTACCGTCGCGGTCCAGAATGACGAGTTTCATGCTCTGCTGGCTCAACTGGCAAGCCTGGAAATATCGGCGACCCGATTCATCGCGTCATGCAAACTCTTGAGCAGCCCCTGACGGTTCAGCCGCAAATCGAGTTGCTCGGCATTGACCATGACCGTATCGAAAAAATCATCGACGGTGACACGCAAGGCCGCCAGTGTCTGGAGTGACGCCGTGTAGTCACCTGCCTCGAACTGCGCGTTCGCATTCGGCACCACTTGCTTCATCGCAGCGTACAGTTCGACCTCGGCCGACTCCTTGAGCAGCCCTTCACTGACATGTGGATCGACGTCCTGCGCCTTCTTCAGTATGTTGCCAATGCGTTTGTTCGCAGCGGCCAGTGCGGCTGCTTCGGGCAGGGCGGCAAACGCACGCACCGCAGCCAGGCGCTTGGGAACGTCACCCAGGCGCTGTGGTTGCAAGGCCAGCACAGCATCAATTTCATTGGCGCTGTACCCCTGCTCACGCAGCGAGCCTGACAGGCGTTCAAAGAAAAAGTCGATTAAGGGTACCAGTTTCGCGTCTATCTTGTCGCCGAAAGCCGGTCTGGCCTGGCTCAAGAGGGTACCCAGATCCAGCGGCAAGTCCTTTTCGATCAACATCCGGATCACACCCAACGCGTGCCGACGCAGGGCAAACGGGTCCTTGTCGCCGCTGGGCAAATTACCGATGCCAAACATGCCCACCAGCGTTTCGATCTTGTCTGCCAACGCCACGACGACGCCGGTCCGGTTGCGCGGCAATTCATCACCTGAAAAGCGCGGCTTGTAATGATCTTCGATGGCACTGGCAACCTCGTCACCCAAGCCGTCATGACGTGCGTAATAAGCACCCATGGTGCCCTGCAGCTCCGGGAATTCCCCCACCATATCGGTCAGCAAATCAGCTTTGGCCAGACGCGCTGCACTCTCGGCCTGCTGCGCCAGCGCCACATCACCGAGCTCCTGGCCGATGGACTTGGCGATGGCACACACGCGCTGCATGCGCTCACCCTGGCTACCGAGTTTGTTGTGATAAACCACCTTGTCCAGACCAGCCACCCGTGACTCCAGGGTCTTCTTGCGATCCTGATCAAAGAAGAACTTCGCATCAGCCAGACGCGGACGAACCACCCGCTCGTTGCCACCAATCACGGCACTGGCGTCGGCCGGGCTGATATTGCTGACAACCAGAAACCGGTTGGTCAATTTTGCATGGGCGTCCAGCAACGGGAAATACTTCTGGTTGGCCTTCATCGTGAGAATCAGGCATTCTTGCGGCACTACGAGAAACTCCGGCTCAAAGCTGCAAACCAGCACATTCGGACGCTCCACCAGACCGGTCACTTCGTCGAGCAAAGCGTCATCTTTGATTGGCCTGACACCGCCGCCCATCTTGCTGGCGGCAATCGCAAGCTGACGCACGATCTCGGCACGGCGCTCGGCAAAACTGGCAATCACGGCCCCGTCCCGGGCCAGAGTTGCCGCGTAACCGTCGGCATGCGTGATCAACACCGGTGAGCAGGCGGCTTCGAAGCGATGCCCCTGGGTCGTGTTGCCCGCCGACAACCCCAACACCTTGACGGGCACCACGGTGCTGCCATGCAATGCCAGCAAACCATGCGCCGGGCGCACAAACTGCACGCTGCTCCAACCCGGCAGTTCGCAATCGGTCTCCAACTGGTAGCTCATGACCTTGGGAATCGGCAGGCGTTCAATCGCCTGCTGCAGTGCCTGCTGCAAACCACTATCGAGCGTCGCGCCACCGGCCAGACTGTCGTAAAACAAGGCTTGATTCTTGCCGTCACCTTCTCTTCTCAGCGCCATGACTGTGGCCACCGGATCTGACAAATCGGCACCGAGTGACTGCAACTTCTTCAGCAGCGCAGGCGTCGCTTTGCCGAGCGCATCGAGCCCCACGGACACGGGCATCAACTTTTGTTGAACCGCCTTGTCGGCAGCCTTTCGACAAACATGGGTGATGTGTGCGCCAAGCCGACGCGGTGTGGCGTAGGCCGTCACAACCGAATCTTCGTCGGCCAGACCCTGAGAGCGCAACTGCTCAGCCAGTTGACTGGCAAAAGCCTCGCCGAGTTTGTTCAACGCCTTGGGCGGCAGTTCTTCGACAAACAGTTCAACAAGAAGGTTTTGCGTCGTCATCATGCGGCCTTCTTCGTCATCTGCTGCACCCATTCATGCGGTGCCATCGGAAAGCCCAGACGCTCTCGGCTTTCATAGTAACTTTGAGCAACGCTGCGCGCCAGGTTGCGCAGACGACCAATGTAGGCAGCGCGCTCGGTGACGCTGATTGCACCGCGCGCGTCCAGCAAGTTAAAGGTGTGCACACCTTTGAGCACTTGCTCATACGCGGGCAGTGCGAGTTGCTGTTCCATCAGGTACTTGGCCTGCCTCTCATGCGCTGCGAAGGCGGCAAACAGGAAATCGACATCGCTGTGCTCGAAGTTGTAGGTCGACTGCTCTCTTTCATTCTGCAGGTAGACGTCGCCGTAACTCATGCTGTCGGTCCACTTCAGCTTGTAGACATTGTCTACGCCCTGCAGGTACATGGCCAGCCGCTCCAAGCCGTAGGTAATCTCACCCGTGATGGGCCTGCAATCCAAGCCACCGACCTGCTGGAAATAGGTGAACTGTGTGACTTCCATGCCATTGAGCCAAACCTCCCAGCCCAGGCCCCACGCGCCCAGTGTGGGGTTCTCCCAGTCGTCTTCGACGAAGCGAATGTCGTTCTTCTTCAAGTCAAATCCGAGGGTTTCCAGTGAGCCCAGATAGAGTTCCAGAATGTTGGCAGGTGCCGGCTTCAGCACTACCTGGTACTGGTAGTAGTGCTGCAGGCGATTCGGGTTCTCACCATAGCGGCCGTCTTTCGGGCGTCGGCTCGGCTGCACATAGGCCGCCTTCCAGGGCTCTGGACCCAAGGCGCGCAAGAACGTTGCTGTGTGAGAAGTGCCGGCCCCCACTTCCATGTCGTACGGCTGCAACAAGGCGCAACCCTGCGCGTCCCAGTAGGACTGCAGTTTCAAAATGATTTGTTGAAAGGTCAACATGAGGGGGTAGTTTTGGACGCTTGCTGAAAAGCCCCGATTTTACGGGGCTTCACGGGCACGAGCGAGGCCAGGCGAGCCTAACGCCCGGTATGCTTGATCCGGGCAACCCATCCAACAAGCAGCAGGGCCAGCGACCACAGAGGCCACAAGCCAAGTCGGGCCACCCACCACGCGTACGGCGTGACACCCGTCCTTCCCTCGACGGAACCCACCAGGATCGCCCGCGTGTCAGGTTCGAGCGCACTCAGCACACGACCCCGGTGGTCGATAATCGCGCTGACTCCAGTGTTGGTCGACATTAGTACCGCTCTCTCGAACTCAAGCGCGCGCATGCGCGCAATCTGCAGGTGCTGGTTCATCGCCAGACCGTTGCCAAACCAGGCCAGATTGCTGATGTTGACGAAAATGTTCGGGGTCAGAGCCGGGTCGGCAAATTGGGCTGCCAGTTCTTCGCCGAACAGGTCTTCATAACATATGCTGGTCGCCAGCTTCTGCCCCTGCCAGACAAAGAGTGGCTGCAGCGGCGCACCACGATTGAAATCGCCCAAGGGAATATTCATCAGTTCCGTGAACCACTTGAAGAACTGCGGAATGAACTCGCCGAACGGCACCAGATGCTGCTTGTCGTAACGCCAGTCGGGGCTCTGGCCAGGCTTCAGACCGACTACCGAATTGGTATAGCCCTGCTGATAGTCACCCAGCGGAATACCGATCAGTGCCGCCTGCCCTGCAGAACCAAACTTTTGCTGCAAGGTGTACCAGTAGTCTTCTGGCAGTTGCTGCGGTAACAAGGGAATGGCAGTCTCAGGTGCAATCACCAGCGAAGTCTGACTCTTCTGCAGTTGTTCGCCATACCACTGAAGTGCCAGCGGTATGCCGCTGCCAGCTTCGAATTTTTCATCCTGGGCAATATTGCCCTGCAGCAGGGTGACACTGAGTTGCCCACTGAAACGCGACAGTTCAGGTCCGAACCGTGAGAACAGTGCTGGCAGCATCAGGAGCACCAGCACTGGCAGCAAACCGCTCAGTTGCGCCCAAGCGCCGCGAAGACGCAAGACACGCACCAGCGTCATCGCAAGCCAGGCCGAAAGCGCACACAAGCCGTACACACCGATCCAGGGCGCATAGCCTCTCAGGGGACCCTCTACATGCGCATAGCCCGAAGCACCCCAGCCGAATCCACTCAACCAGGTCCCTCGAGCCAATTCAGCCAGCATCCAGAGCGCCGCAAAAATTGCAGCAACCGAACGCGCATGGTTAGCCCGCAGTGCGACGAAAGCACCGCAGCCGGCGGCATAAAACAATGCCAGCATCCCGGCCAAGGCAAAGACTGCCAGAAGCGCGAGCGCCGTTGGCAATCCCCCATAGGTATGAAGCGCAATAAAGGTCCAACCCACCGCGCTGCCTAGCCAGGCCAGGGCAAACAACCAGCCCAGCAAGGCTGCCTGACGCCAGTTCCGGCAAGTCTGCAATAACAGCGCCAGCAGAGCCAGTGCCAGCAACTGAAGCCACCAGACCGGCTGTCCGGGTCGCAGCCCCAACGCCAGCAGGGGCGCAAATCGCAAAGACATGGGCCAAGCCAAACTAGCCGCTTGCGCCAGGCCCGCGCTCAAGGCCAGCGCCATTCGCATCCAGTCCAGACTGCTACGCTGTACGTCAGGGGGCGGCATCAGCTACCGGCGAAACCTTGAACCATTTCACGGCACCACCCTTGGTGTGCAGAACCACAAAATTCAGTCCAGCCATGGTGTGACGCTCGCCGCGCTTTGGTACGTGGCCCATTTCATGGGCAATCAGCCCCCCGATCGTGTCAAACTCATCTTCCGGGTCGGTGCTGGCGAGCCTGACCTCAAAGGCAGCCTCGACCCGTTCAATGGTGGTGTCGCCGCTGACGCGGTAGCTGCGGTCTGCCAGACCATAAATATCGCCCTCATCTTCCGCAATGTCGAACTCGTCCTCTATTTCGCCCACAATTTGTTCCAGCACGTCCTCGATGGTAATCAGACCGGCAACCCGGCCAAACTCGTCGATCACGATCGCCTGGTGGTTACGGTTGCTCTGGAATTCCCGCAACAAATCGTTCAACCCCTTGCTTTCCGGCACAAAGACCGCCGGGCGCAGCAAGGCACGAATATTGAGTTCTGGTGCCCGCTGCAATTTGAGCAAGTCCTTTGCCATCAGCACGCCGATGATGTTTTCACGCTCGTTCTGATATACCGGGAAGCGCGAGTGGGCAGTGTCTATAACGCCATGCAACATGACCTCAAAGGATTCGTCAATATTGACGAGGTCCATCCGGGTCGCCGGCACCATCACATCACCTGCGGTCATGTCAGCCATTCGAATGACGCCTTCGAGCATGGCACGCGATTCGGCGCCGATGATGTGGTTTTCTTCGGCCTCGGCCAGTGTTTCGATCAACTCATCCGCAGAGTCGGGCCCAGGGTGGATGAACTCTGCCAGTCTTTGCAGGAAAGTGCGTTTGTCTTCCCGCTCAGGAAGTCGCGCAGGATGGGGGTCTGACACAGAAGAAAGCGCAGGGCATGCGGTTGTGGTGGACCCTCAAGGATAGCGGATCGCCGTGAACGCTGTCCTGGTCCTCAGTTCCACGCTCTAGTTCGGAGGGCTACGTTGCGCTTTCTGCACATCACGCCGAAGCGCCTGAACGTCTTCCAGGAAGTCCCAGAACTGCTTCACCTGCACCTTGATCCGGTAGTCAGTTTGCGCCACCTGCTCGGCCACCATTTCACTCAATCGGGAGTCGAAGGTAGCGGGTAACAACTGCAAATGCGCCTCGGATTCGTGGCCATCGCGCTCCACCGTAGCACCGGCATTGCGGGCGATCTTCAGCATCGCCGTGTTCTCGCTCAATGCGTGGATGAACATGCGGCTTACCCCCTCGTTACGAGCATGCATGGCGGCGCGGTCAAACAGGCGCGCGCCATAACCGCGACCACGCGCCGACTTCGATACGGATACGCCGAACTCTGCACAACTCGACAAATCGGGATCGGCGGGGAAAGCCAGATGGGCCATCGCGATCAATTCGACGCGCCGGTTGTAAATACCGAATATTTCGTCCCGATCGAAATTCAGCGTGTCGGCATAACGCTGAATCTGCTCATCGTTAGCAGCGAAACCGAAACGAAGGTACCTGTCCTGAGCGTCCAGCGACATCAAGTGGCGGGCGATACGTTCACGATGATTGACGCCGAGAGACCGGATCGGCACCAGCACCGGAACAGCTCTGGATTCTGGCGGTGGACCGGCACGCTCAACTGGCAGATGCAGCAGACCCCTGCCAGCCTCGATCGACGCTTTAACGAAATCAATTGATTCAACCATGGGTCTCACTATAAGGGTTTTCCCTAGACTGCTGTCCCCAGAGATCAAAAAGCCCTACAGGGGCATTGCAGTTGTCGCCTTGACGCGATCCAGGACAAAGCTGGTTCTGCAGTCCTGCACACTGGCGTGCTTGAGCAGAGTCTCCATCACAAAATGTGAGTAGGCGCTCATATCCCGAACCGTGACCCTGAGAAAGTAATCCATTTCCCCGCTCAGAGCATCGCATTCCAGCACTTCCGGCCAGGTTTGAACACTGGCACGAAACACGTCTCGCGGACTGCGCTGCTGATTCATGTTGCTCTTTTCCAGTCGCACATGAATGTGAGCCATCAAACCCAAGCCCACTGTCTCGGGTTTGAGCAGAGCCACATAGCGGTCGATCACCCCATCGGCTTCAAGTCGCTTCACGCGACGTAATACGGCGCTGGGCGACAAGTTCACCATCTCGGCAATCTGGTCAAAGGTGGCGCGCCCATTGACCTGTAGTTTGCTCAAAATAAGCTTATCAAGCTTGTCCAGGCTGTCCATTCTCCGAATTTTGCAGTTTTATTGCGTTCAATGCAAATATTTCTCACGACAAAGTTATGTTGATTCAGTTCGAGTCAGCACTTGCGGAACGACACTAAACCTTCCCCTGCATGATCTCCTAAGTTGTTGATTTGTATCACTCTCAAATTGCGACATGCAGTTGATGTTTCCACTAACGCGCCATTGAACATTCCCTTTTGCGACTTTTGGGTCACTAAACCTTCCCCTTTTCCGGCTCCGTCGGTCCGGTCGTCAAGTTGGTCAGGCAAGAGGGCAGCGCTACAGGAGTGTCAAGACGGGACCACGCCCGTGTGATTCGCAGACGTGGCCCCGCTAGTCTTACACCTCGGTTTGTTCTGCCAAATCGAGTGCGTCATCAACCTCGATTCCAAGATAGCGCACCGTACTTTCCAGCTTCGTGTGCCCAAGCAAGAGCTGCACTGCCCGCAAGTTCTTGGTGCGCCGATAGATCAGTGATGCTTTCGTTCGGCGCATTGAATGCGTGCCATAGGCTGCTGGATCCAAACCAATTTGCTCGACCCAACTATCCACGATTCGGGCATATTGCCTTGTCCCTAGATGTGGAGACTCGTGTATCCGGCTGGGAAATAGGTAGTTGTCGGACCTTAGATTGGCTGATTTGATCCAAGCGGTTACAGCCTCCTGGGTTGGCGCAGTGATCTCAAACTGGACTGGTCGAGACGTTTTCTGCTGCATGACTATGGCACGAGGTGCCACGCGTTCACCATGGCAGATGTCCCGGACACGGAGCTTGACCAGATCACAGGCGCGCAGCTTGCTATCCAGGCCCGGATCAAAGAGGGCCAGTTCCCGAGTCCGGTGCTCTAGTTGAAGCCGAACGCGGATGGCCCAGATTTCTTTGAGCTTGAAAGGTGCCTTTTGCCCAACCAGTTTTCCTTTGTTCCATGGCTCTGGACGGGACTGATCGGATGTACGTTCCATTTTGAACTCCTAAGTAGTTAAGGGAGTTCAACTTTGCCTCTGCACGCACCGGCTGTCAGCAACATCTTGACCTGCATCACGCA
>CAIYGK010000412.1 GCA_903925725.1 uncultured beta proteobacterium
ACAACACTTCGCCGGGCATGAAGCGCATGCCCTGCACCGCCTTCTTCTCGGTCACGACGCCGGCGACCGGCGAGCGGTAGGTCATGCTCCGCTTGGTCTCGCCGGAAGCCACCAGGGCTTTGATCTGTTCTTCCGAGATGTCCCAGTTCTTGAGCCGTTGCAGACTCGACTCGACGAGCCGCGCCATTCCCAGTTGGGCCGGACTGTCTGCCCCCTGCAGCGATTGCACACCCTGCGCCGCAATCGCGTACTCCCGTTGCACCGACACCAGTTCGGGGCTGTAGACCTCGAACAGGGGCTGTCCCTTGGCCACGGGCTGCCCGGTCACGTTGACATGCAGGCGTTCGACATAGCCTTCAAACTTGGGCGCGACCATGAAAATGCGGCGTTCGTCGGGCTCAACCCGGCCGGCGGCGCGAACCGTTCTGTCCATGCTGCGCAGCTGCACCGCCTCGGTACGTACCCCCATCTTCTGCACCTTGTCGGGGCTGATCCGGATCTGGTTGGCCGCGCCAGTCTCCTGTGCCTGTTCACCCTCGAACACGGCGATGTAGTCCATGCCCATGGGGTCTTTCTTGGGCACGGGTGAGGTATCGGGCAGCCCCATAGGGTTGCGGTAGTACAGGAGTTTGGGCTGCTTGTTCCCAGCTTCGGCGCCGCGCGTCACGGCCGTGGTCGCAACAGGGGTGGAGAGCACCTTGCCCGACTGTCCGAGCCAGTACCCAGCGCCCACCGCGGTCAGCAGGGCCACACCGACTGCAATGGCGGCAACGCGTTTCATACATCTTCTCCCAGAAGTCTTTCAATTTCCGCCAACTGCATTTGCGCATCGACCTGCGCCTTGAGCTGGTTTTGTTGCGCCTGGCGAACCTGACGCATGGCATCGAGCAGGGTCGCAAAATCGGCTTTGCCGTTCTCGTACGCAGCCAGCGCGGCACGCCAGGTCAGGTCGGCCTGGGGCATCAGGCTGAAGCGCATAAGGTGTTCGGTCTGCCGGGCCGACTCCAGCGCAAGCAGCTTGTCCAGAAGGTCTGCTTTGGCCTGGTTGGCCACCGCCTCCTGACGCGAGCGGGCGGCGGCCAGCATGGCCTCGGACTCACGCTCCTGCGACTTCAGCACGCCATCGCGGATCGGCAGGTTGAGTTCCACCATCAAGCCCCATTCCCTGACCGCGCTTTGTCGCTGCGTGGCGTTGACGCCCACGGTGAAGTCGGGGTAGCGGCTCTTGTAGCTGAGGTCTCGCGATTTCTCCGCCGACTTGACACGGCTGTTTTCAAGCAGCAGTTGCGGATTGGCCTGGCGCAGCCGCTCGGACAGCGTGGCAAATTCCAGCTGCGCCGGATCGGGCAAGGGCCGCAGGGCCAGCGGTGCAGCCAGCGCTGCGTCGGCAGGACGCCCCAGCAGCATGTTCAAACGCGCCTGCGTCTGGTGCCACTCTGCCGCCAGCGCCACCAGTTCGGCGCGCATGCCAGTGTGTTCGACATGGATGCGGGTAATGTCCTGCTGCGCTGCGAGCCCACCGGCGTAGCGTACTTGCATCACCTTTTCCAGTTGCAGCATCAGGTCCAGGTTTTCGCTGGCCAGACGCTGACTGGCCTGCACCAGATAGCGCTGCATGAACAGCGCCTTGATGCGCGCCGCCAGCTCGGCCCAGGTCTGGCGCTCGCGGCCCTGCACGGCGTCGGCTTCCAACGCTGCGATGTCACGCCGGAGTTCGCGTTTGCCTGTCCAGGGCAGCTCCTGCGTCAGTGTGTAAACGGTGCCGCCCACGTTCGACGGAAGGATGGTCGGACCCTGCTCGCCCGCCTTGGTGAGGTCCTGCAACTCGACCTTCAGCCTGGGGTCCATCAAAGCCCCTGCCGGCAGCACACGCTCAGTCGCGGCGCTTGCCTCGTGCCGCATGGCGGCGAGTTCCGGATTGCGTTCTCGGGCCAGTTGCAGCAGGCTCTCGACACTGGCACCAAGCACGGCCTCAGACGTCTGGGCGCTGGCGGCTGCAGCCAGGGCCAACACAGCGGCGGCGAAGCCGGAACGCAAAACGGTTTGCATGAGCGCCACCCTACTTTGCCTTGGCCACTGCATCTTCAACCAATAGCTTCAGGTCGTCATAGCCGAACTTCGGAAGCGGTTTGCCATTGACAAAGAATTCCGGTGTCATGGCCACCCCCAGCGTGTTCGCATCAGCCAGGTCCTGTTGCACCACCTGGGCGACCTCGGGTGAATTCATGTCCGCGCGCAGACGTTCCATGTCCAGGCCCAGGCCGTTCAACAAGGGCCAGATCAGATCCACCTGCGCCTTGTGATTCAGCACCCAAACGGGCTGTGAAGCAAAAAGTGCTTCCAGCGCCTGGCTGAACTGGCCCTGCCGATGCGCCGCCTCCAGCACCTTCACCACCTGATCCGATCCGGGATGAAACGGGGCATAGCGAACCGTAACCCGGATCTTGCCGGGGTGCGCCGCCATCAGGCCCTTCACGAAGGGATAAAAGTCACTGCAAGTCCCGCAGGCAGGGTCCAGAAATTCGACGATGTGCACAGGCGCATCGGCATTGCCAAAGGTGGGTGAGTTCGATCGCAGCAAGGCCCGCTGGGACTGTGCGGCGGTCTGCGCCGAACGCTCGTCGTTCTTTGTCTTGTAAACGAACCCGCCAACGGCCAGGGCCAGGATCAGCAAGCCCGCTGCGATGATGAGAATGTTCTTCTGCTTCATTTCGCCGGCTCAAAGCGCAGCACGGTCATGCTGTCCTTCGGATCGGTGGAAAAGCGGACCTTTTGCCCTTCCTTCAGGCCGTCGAGCAGCGCGGCGTCCTTGACACCGTAAGCCATGGTCATCGCAGGCATGCCGTTAGGAAGGGCGCCATGCGCCAACGTGACTTTCTTGCCCGCCTTGTCGATCTTCTTCACCACGGCGTCACCCATGGCGGCCTCAGCAGCCGTCGATGCCGGCTTCGCTGGGCCCATGGTGTGCGCGCTGTGGTCCATCTGGGCCTGGGCGCCGGCGAAAAAACCGGCGCCGACCAGAGCGATGATAAGGATGGATTGATTTGGGAGTGCCATGGCAGGAAGTCCTTCGTGAGTTTGCGATAGCCGCAGTGTGTCGAACCGCCCTCGACAGCTGCCTGACCGCCAGATTACATTCCTGTTATCTTCATCGCATCAGCAATCGCTCAGCGCACAATGCGGCCATGAAAATTCTTATCGTCGAGGACGAACCCAAAACTGGCGACTACCTGAAGCAGGGTCTGGTCGAAGCAGGCTTTGTGGTCGATCTCGTGCGCGACGGACACGACGGCCTGCATCAGGCCCTGACCGAAACCTACGATCTGGCGATTCTGGACGTCATGCTGCCGGGGCTTGACGGCTGGTCGGTACTGGCGGGTATGCGTCGCTCGGGCAAGGAAACTCCCGTGCTGTTCCTGAGTGCGCGTGACCATGTTGACGACCGCGTAAAAGGTCTGGAACTCGGTGCCGACGACTACCTGGTCAAGCCATTCGCCTTTTCTGAACTTCTGGCTCGTGTGAGAACCCTGCTGCGTCGGGGAGCCAAGGCGACGACAGCCGAATATCTGCGCACCGCCGATCTGGAACTTGACTTGCTGCGCCGGCGTGTCAGCCGCGCCGGCAAGCGTATTGATTTGACCGCCAAGGAGTTTGCCCTGCTGGAACTGTTGTTGCGTCGTCAGGGTGAAGTACTGTCACGCTCGCTGATAGCGTCCCAGGTCTGGGACATGAACTTTGACAGCGACACCAACGTCATCGAGGTCGCGATGCGCCGGCTGCGCGCCAAGCTCGACGACAATTTCGAACCCAAGCTGATACGAACGGTTCGCGGCATGGGCTACGTGCTGGAGAACCCCGATTGCGTCTGACTGGCAGCGTCTCCATCACCTGGCGTCTGACGCTCTTGTTCGCCGGTGCGTCCTCGGTCGTACTGCTGGCGCTCGGTCTGGTGATCGCGAGTTCTGTAGAAAAGCACTTCGAGGACCTGGATATGGAGGTCCTCGGCGGCAAGATGGAACTGGCCCGGCATGCGCTGGCGTCGGTCAAGTCACAGGATGACCTGCAGGGTCTGTCCCAGCAGCTTGACGACTCCCTGGTCGGTCACCATGGCCTGGAAGTGATGGTCATCAGCGCCAACCAGACGGTCATTTTCGCAACGCATCACGCCCGTTTTCCGCCACAGTTGATCGCCTCCAGCGTCAGCCACGTCCCCTACCGGGCGGTCCAGTGGACGCTCGGTGGCCAAACTTACCGAGCGATCGCCGCAGAGTTGCCTACCGGCGCCAACAACGGCACAACGGTGACGGTCGCAGTGGCCACCGACATCGAGCACCACCAGGTGTTCATGCGCTCCTTCCTGCAAACACTGTGGTTGTTCGTCTTGGGTGCTGCCCTGCTAAC
>CAIYGK010000413.1 GCA_903925725.1 uncultured beta proteobacterium
CATGATCATGAACATACTGCTGCTTGAAGACCATCCCATCTTCCGCGTCGGTGTTCGCCAGCTTGTGCAACAGCGTTGGCCAACGGTGACGATCCGCGAAGCTGGCACGCTCGCGCAGGCCATGGTGGCAGTTCATGAGTTGCTCTTTGATTTGGCGGTGGTGGATCTAAACTTGCCCGACACAAGCGGCATTGAAGCTCTTTCAAAAATGCTGCGCGCGTCTCCGGCGACCAAAGTCCTGGTGCTCAGCCTGAACTCGGAATCCGCCTATGCCCAGCGCTCACTTCAGATGGGTGCGGCCGGGTATCTGACCAAGGATCACGCTGCCAGCGATCTTGTTGCAGCGATGGAACGCATTCTTGCTGGTGGGCGCTACATATCTTCCTCATTTGCCGAACAACTGGCTGATCAGATCAGCGGCGCACGCAAAGCCGTTCTTCATGAACAACTCTCCATTCAGGAGTACCGCGTCCTGATTCAGTTGGCAAAAGGACGCGCCGTTGGAGTCATTGCAGATTCAATGCGTCTGTCGCCCAAGACCGTGAGCACCTACCGCGCTCGGGTCATGGAAAAGCTGCTGCTTGACAGCAACATTGAACTCGCCCACTATTGCCTGACACACGAGCTTATCGACAGCCTGGTATAGCTTTGTAGGACGTATCCTACAAGCAAGGCGGCTTGCGCTGACGGCCAAATCAGCCGCTGGCGATAGCACGTGGAGCACTATTGTGCGAAAGTGTTCAACATGAAAAGTATAGGCATCAAGCCAATCGATTTATGTTGGAAAGCCGGTCCAGGATGAGTTTGCCTCGACTGTTTTCACTGGCGCTGTCCGCGCTGTTCCTGACATTGTTCTTGGTCGTTGCGATGGTGTCGGTCTCCGGCACGCGACTTTACCTGGAGCAGCAACTGGCCTCGCACGCACAGGACGCGGCCACCGCCCTTTCGCTGCCGCTGGGTCAGGCGCTGGGCAAGGATGATCTGGTGCTGGCGCAGGCGAACGTGGCCAGCATGTTTGACAGAGGCTACTTCAAGAGCATCACGGTATTGGGCAATGATCGCAGCCTGCGCTTCAAGCGTGAATTGACCGAGAAGGTCGAGGATGTGCCGCCGTGGTTCGTCTCCGCTTTCCCCATCTCTGCTGGCACTGGCGAAGCCCTTCTTGGCTCCGGCTGGAGGCAGTTGGGCAAGGTGCTCGTGGTGAGTCAACCCACCTTCGCTTACCAGTACCTGTGGCACACCACAAGCAGCCTGGCTGTTTGGCTCGCTGCGCTGTGCGCTCTGGCCTGGGTGCTGCTTCAAGCTGTTCTGCTCTTTGTTCTCCGACCCCTGCGTGCCATCGAGCAGGCGGCAAACGACATTCTGGCCGGGAACTTTGAGCCCATCACGCAACAAGCCTGGACATCCGAGTTGTCCGCTGCAGTGCATGCCATGAATCAGATGTCCAGACACCTTGGCAGCGCGCACAAAGCAGACCGCCCGGACGATCTGACCGGTCGTCGGGATTGACCATGAGTATGGCTCTGTTTGGTTCGATCCCATGGCCCTTCGTAGTGGCGAGTTTGACCTCCATGGTGCTGACACTGACCCTGGTAGCCACACTGCGTTGGCATGGCCAACTGAGCCTGGATGGCTGCGTGGGAGTGCAAAAATGCCACCGCCATGCCGTACCCCGTGTCGGAGGCATCGCTGTGGTGGCAGCTGCGCTTGCGGTTTACAGTGCTGACGGTTCACCCGGCCAGAGTTTGCTGGGGCAGGTACTCGTAGCTGGAGCGCCGGCCTTTGCTGCGGGGCTGACGGAAGACCTGACCAAACGGGTCAGTGCCCATGCCAGATTGTTGGCCAGCATGTCTTGTGCCGTGTTGGCCTTCTCGATCAGCGGCTACTCAATTACCAGGCTCGACGTACCGGGAATCGACTGGCTGCTCAGCTTTCCCCTGCTATCGGTGGCGTTCACGGCATTTGCCGTCGCCGGTGTCATTAACGCCGTCAACATCATCGACGGCATGAATGGACTCGCCAGCATCACGGCCCTGGTGATCTTCAGCACTTTTGCCTTGCTAGGCAGCGCACATGGCGACCCTGTGCTGGTACAGACCTGTTGGATCCTGGGTGGCGCCACGTTCGGCTTTGTCTTGTTCAACTGGCCTCTCGGGAAGATCTTCCTGGGTGATGGTGGTGCCTATTTTCTTGGCTTTGGCATCGCCTGGCTGGCGGTGCTGCTGCCGGCCCGGCATCCCGAGGTTTCGGCCTGGGCATCACTTCTGATCTGCGGCTTTCCGATTTTGGAGGTCCTGTTCAGCATGCAACGACGTTGGCGGTGCAAGCGTCCGATCGACGCGCCGGATAACTTGCATTTGCATAGTCTGATCAAGCGTCGTCTGGTGCGCGGGCTGCTGCCCAACTGCAGCCCGCTCGTGCGCAACTCGGTCACCGGGGCCATCATGGGTTGCAGCGGTCTGCTGCCGGCCTGGGTGGCGCTGCATTGGTCGCACGACACGCTCATCCTGATGGGCAGCTTCGCCCTGTGCGCCGTCCTCTACGCCACGGTCTACGCCCGGCTGACGCAGTTTCGCTGGCGCTTCCTGTCTTCGCATTCGAAGGTGGTTGCGAAGTCGGGGCTCCCGGTTGAAAGCAAGGTCCTATGAAGACGTTTTTTGTACAAGCAAGATAGGGAAGAAAAAATGCGCACGATGGTTCTGGTCTTTCGTTTGATAACGGTTTGTTCTTCGGCGCTGGGGTCCTTGGCGCACGCGCAAACCAGCACGGCGCCGGCAGAGAGTGCCAGTCACGAACTCTCGGGCACCAGTATTTCTGGCAGCTCAAAAGCCATGGCGCCGATACTCACCGCGCCAGCTGGAGCAGGCCTGCCGATGAAATACGAAAGCGGCCTGTACATTTACCCGACGCTGTCCACCAGTTACGGCTACAACGACAACCTGATGTCGGACAGCACGAACTCGCTCAAATCGAACTTTGTGAGCTTTTCGCCTCAGGTGGTCGGGGAGTTCGTCTCCAAGGGCAACCGCTACACCGGCTTGGCGTCGATCAATACAAGAAGCTACAGCGAAAGCTCGGCTGATAACACCCAGGATTCACAACTCGTGCTCGCGGGCGACCATTACATCAATGCCAGAGCGCGCGGCGGTTGGGCGCTTGGCGTGGTCAGCGGAACAGACGCACGCGGCTCCAACAATCGGCCGGTGACTGCCGAGGCAGCCCGCTGGCACAGCAACAATATCGATGGCCGTTTTATCTATGGCGCGCCAGAGGCCCCCGGGCGTGTCGAGTTTGACATCGGCGACAAGGACAAAGTCTACGACAACGAGCGGGCAACGACCGCCGTTGGCGACGTGAATACCGCATCCTACGCCGGACGCGTCTTCTATCGTGTGGGCACCAAGACGCTGGCACTCGCGGAGTTTCGCAATTCCAAGATGAACTACAGTTCTTCGCTGGCTACCGGCGACAGCAGTACTGAGCGCCAGTACTACGTGGGTTTGACGTGGGAGGCTACGGCTGCCACAACCGGCATTGTGAAGTTGGGTCAGCTGACCAAAGACTTTGACTTAGCCGGCAAGCAGGGCTTCTCTGGAACAAGTTGGGACGCAACCGTGCAGTGGACACCACTGACTTACAGCACTGTTGATCTTTCTGCCTCGCGCAAAACCGCAGAGGCGACAGGGTTTGGTGACTACAACCTGGTAACCAGCACAAACCTCATCTGGACCCACAAGTGGAACAAGCGCTTGGGCTCAACCGTCAATTTGGGCGTGATGAATACAGAGTTCGGCGGCACGACCCGGGCTGACAGTGCGCTGAACTATGGGTTTGGAGCAAACTATGAACTGTTTCGCTGGCTCAAAATCGGCGTAGACTTCGCTGCTACCGATAACAGCTCAAATTCAGCGGGCAAAGAGTACACGCGAAAAACTACGCAGTTGAAGCTTGACGCCACGCTTTGA
>CAIYGK010000414.1 GCA_903925725.1 uncultured beta proteobacterium
AAGAAACAGGTTGAGTCAGCGATTATTGACCAGGACTTGCCATTTGAATTACTAGTTGAAGACATCGGCGTGGCACGATCGCTAGATCACACACCAATATTTCAGACGATGTTGTCATTTCAAAACCAAGGAGATGCAGACTTTGCATTGACTGGCACAACGTGTGAAAAAGTACCAGTCGGTCTGGCAACAACGAAATTTGATCTGACGCTTGCCCTTGAGCCACTGGCCTCGGGCGATGTATCAGGCGTGTTCGAATACGACGCAGATCTTTTCCAAGCTTCGAATGTCGAAATCTGGGCGAGCTGCTTTGTCAATCTAACAGAGGCAATGATCGCGTCTCCTGACGTGCCATTGGTGTCTTTGTCAATGACGGACCGTACACAACGCGACAATGTGATCCGCGAATCCTGCGGCCCTCTGGCAGAGTTATCTGCACAGCCGCAGAATCTGCCGGCATTGTTTGCCGCACAGCTTGCGCGCACGCCTGACGAGTGCGCCCTGCTCTTTGAACAGCACGCGGGCCATATCACCGGCACAAGCATGAGCTTTGCCGAACTCGACGCGCAGTCCAATCAACTGGCCCGACATCTGATCGCGACCGGGATCGCTGCCGATCAGATTGTTGCGATCCTGCTCGAGCGGTCACCGCAAATGATTGTGGCCATGCTCGCGGTCATGAAAGCAGGCGCCGCCTATCTGCCACTTGACCCCGATCTGCCTGCCTCACGCCTGCAGTTCATGCTCACCGACAGCCAGTCCCAGCTCCTGCTCACCTCAAGTGTGCGTGCCCAGGCCTTGCAGCAAGGCCTGGCGTCACTGACACCGCATACCCCACAGGCGCATGCCGTCTTGACGACGCTGCCTTCGCTGCTAGACCTCTCGGATCCGCAGGTCCAACACCTCCTGCAGACCCTGCCTGCCGAGGAAATTACTGCACAAGAGCGCCCGCAGCCTCTTTTACCCGAACATCTCGCCTACCTCATTTACACCTCAGGCTCGACCGGCACCCCAAAAGGTGCAGGCAACACGCATCACGCAGTCGTCAACCGATTGCTCTGGATGCATGACACCATGCGTCTGGGTCGCCAGGACCGCGTGTTACAAAAAACTGCCATCGGCTTTGACGTCGCGGTCTGGGAGTGGTTCTTGCCACTGATGACCGGTGCAGCGCTCGTCATTGCGCGTCCAGAGGGTCAGAAAGACCCCGCGTATCTGAAATCAGTGATTGAGCAACATCGTGTGAGCGTGCTGCACTTTGTGCCGTCGATGCTTGCGGTGTTTCTCGAGGCCCTTGAGCCCCAACAGTGCAGCACGATTACGCAGATCGTCACCAGCGGCGAGGCCTTGAGCGGTGCCGTGCAGGCGCAGACCTTTGCGCGCCTGCCACACACGCGACTGTGGAACCTCTACGGCCCGACTGAAGCGGCCATCGACGTATCGGTCTGGCCCTGCAGCGCGCAAGACGGCACGCAGACCCCGCCTATCGGTCATCCGATCTGGAACACCCAACTATATATTCTCGATGCCATGCTCGAGCCCCTGCCCCATGGGGTGATGGGCGAGCTCTATATCGCAGGGACCGGTCTGGCACGCGGCTACCTCGGACGCAGTGGACTGACTGCCGAGCGCTTTGTCGCCTGCCCACTCGGCTTACCCGGCGCGCGCATGTATCGCACGGGCGATCTGGCACGCAGACGCGCGGATGGAGCAATCGAATACCTCGGGCGCGCCGACGACCAGGTCAAGGTCCGTGGCTATCGCATCGAGCTCGGTGAAATCGAAGCCGCGCTACTGGCACAGGACACGACCCTCGCACAGGTCGCCGTCATCACCCGCATGATCCAGGGCGACCAACGCCTTGTGGCGTATCTGGTCGCACGTGCCGGACAACCCGGACCCGACACCGACAAGCTGCGTGCAACGCTACTCACTACATTACCCGAGTACATGGTGCCCGCCTACTTTGTGGCGATTGATGCCTTGCCGCTCAGCGCCAATGGCAAACTTGATCGACGCGCTCTGCCAGAACCCGCCATTCAGTCCAGCACCCAGAACTACCGCGCACCTCGCAACCACGCAGAGACCTTGCTGTGCAATCTCTTTGCAGAAATCACCGGCGCCGAACAGGTCGGCATTGATGATGGGTTCTTTGCACTTGGCGGTCATTCACTGCTAGCCATGCGGTTGATTGCAAGGTTGCGTCACGAGACGGGACATGACTTGACACTGCGCACGCTGTTTGACTGCCTGACGCCAGAGTTACTTGCGCCCCATATTGAAACAATTGCTATGGATCAGGGCCCTAAGCTTATTGCTGGCATGGGTCAGATGAACGACGATACGGTTGCGCTGTCCTACGGTCAAAACCGACTCTGGGCACTTGATCGCGTCGATGGTGCCTCTGCCACCTACAACATGGCCGTTGCCATCTATATGGACGGCGAACTAGACGTGCAAGCACTGCGACAATCGCTAGTCGCGCTCGTGACCCGACATCAGCCTCTGCGTACTGTGATCACCGAAGACGATGATGGCACGCCACTGGGTCGTTTA
>CAIYGK010000415.1 GCA_903925725.1 uncultured beta proteobacterium
ACTCCGAAGTCCGGATCGCCATACGAAAAATGTACCGGCAGCTTGGCCGTAACGCCGAGCAGGCCTATGGCATCACCCAATCCATGCTGGAGAAACTGTTGGCTGCGACCAGCGATGATCTACGCGGCAAGAGGGATCGGGCCCTTTTGCTGATGGCCCACGACACCCTTCGCAGGCAATCGGAGTTGGCAAGTCTTCGGGTGGAAGACCTGGAATGTCTTTCAGAAAATTGCGCCTCGGTTCTACTGCGGCGAAGCAAAACCGACCAGGAAGGCACGGGCAAATGGCTGCATTTCTCTGAGCGCAGCTCCCTTGCCTTGCACGACTGGGTGGCCTCGGCACCGATCACTGAGGGGCTGATCTTGCGGGGCGTGATGGGGCGCGGCACGCTTACGGGTCAACTTGGCGACGGGCAAATTTCGCGGATCTACAAGCGCCTGGCGCGTCGTGCGGGCTTAAGCGAACTCACCATCAAGACGATCAGCGGACACTCATTGCGCGTCGGCGGCGCGCAAGACTTGCTATTGCAGGGAGCCAGCCTGCCGCAAATCATGGTCAAGGGCGGTTGGTCCAAAACAGACACCGTCATGCGCTATATCGAGAAGGCAAAGTTTCGGAATCAAGATACTGCGCCGCGACCGTCAATTGGCATCGGTGTGTGAGCTAACACAAATAGAACAATCGACAAAGTCCGGATGCGGAGAATTATTGCGATGGGAACAAAGCGAAACGAAAGCGGATCCTCAGTGAAGAGTGGCACCAAACCAGGAAGGTGTTGGCATGGGACTGTCCAGCGCTTCAAAGTTCTCAGGCACGCGGTCAATTTGCGCCATGTGCACCCAATCGACCACGTCGCCGTCCGGCCGGTAACCCGACACCAGTTCTTTCAGCAAGCCTAGTATGGCGGGCACATCGTTGATATTCAGGGCGGCTGTCAGCGTCTCCAGGCGCAGGCTCAACTCGGGCCAGGGCAAGAAGTTCTCATGGGCGGTCATGATGCGCTCGTGCTGGGTCGGCAAGGGATTGTCGTCAATCAGCAGTTCCTCATAGAGCTTTTCACCCGGACGCAGACCGGTCACATGGATTTCGATGTCGCCATTGCCATTGACTTCATCGCGCACGGTCAGACCCGACAACTCCACCATGCGGCGGGCCAGATCAACAATGCGCACGGGCTCGCCCATGTCCAGCACAAAGACGTCGCCGCCATTGGCCATGGCGCCGGCCTGAATGACCAGGTGCGCCGCTTCGGGGATGGTCATGAAATAGCGGGTGACTTCCGTGTGTGTCAGGGTAATGGGGCCACCATCCTTGATCTGCTTTCGAAACAGCGGCACGACCGAACCGGACGAGCCCAGCACATTGCCGAAGCGCACCATGGAAAAACGGGTCTTCCAATCGTGCGCCATGGCCATCGCGGCCAATGCCTGCAAAACCATTTCGGCCAGGCGCTTGCTCGCGCCCATGATGTTGGTGGGCCGAACCGCCTTGTCGGTGCTGATCAGTACAAAATCGCTGACACCCTGCTCGGCCGCCATCGTGGCCGCCGTCCAGGTGCCCAGCACGTTGTTTTTGACACCTTCGGCCGGGTTGTGCTCCACCATCGGCACATGCTTATAAGCAGCAGCGTGGTACACCGTGTGCGGTTGCCAGGTGCGCATGATCTCGCGCATGCGGTCCTCGTCACGCACGGAGGCAAGCAGCGGCAGCAATTGCACGTTGGGCGTGTCTTCATCCGCTAGGGCATTTAGCAGGTCTTGATGCACGGCGTACAGCGCGTATTCACTGATTTCCACCATCAACAATTTCGTGGGCCCCGCCTTGATGATCTGGCGGCACAATTCGCTGCCAATCGAGCCCCCGGCCCCCGTGACCAGCACCACCTTGCCATGAATATTCTTCCCGAACAACGATGGGTCAGGGGGCACGGCATCGCGGCCCAACAGGTCTTCAATGTCGAGCTCACGCAGGTCACTGGTTTGCACATAGCCTTGGGCCAGGTCCATCAAGCCAGGCAGCGTGCGCACCGCCACACGCGCCCGGCGTGTGAGTTCCAGGATTTCATTGCGTCGTTGCCGATTGACCGACGGAATCGCCAGCAATACATCGCTCACCACGAGACGCTGCACCAGGTCGTGCAACTGGCTGGGGTTGTAGATGGGCAGGCCGTTGAGTTCGCCGCCATGCAGATGCGGATCGTCGTCCAGAAACCCGACCGCCCGCATCTCCATGCTGTTGGCCATGGCAGCCGCGAGTTGGTTGCCAGCTGAGCCCGCGCCGTAGATCAGCACCTTGGGCAATTGATGCCGCCGGTCCTGACTCAGATACGCTCCGCTCAACACAAAGCGCGCGACGGCCCGCAAGGCACCCACGGCCACCAACAACATCAGCGGTTGCAAAACCCCCAGTATGCGCGGCACACCGGGCAAGCCCAACCACGCCAGCAGCGCGGCATAGAGCAGTCCATAGACAAAAACAGCTTTCGTCACGGCCAATAAGGCAGCCACCCCCGCATACCGGAAGATTGCGCGGTACAAACCAAAGCGCACAAAAACCGGCAGCGCCAGCGCCAGCGACAAGCCCGCAGCCAGCCATTGGCCAGTGTGCATGACCGCCCAACTGCCCAGTTCAAGGCTCAAGGCCAACCACACTGTGACAAAACACAAAACAGCGTCTGCGCTGAAGACCAGCAAACGCTTGGCTGGCCGTGACAATGCCAGCAAGAACTTCGTAACCTGATTTATCATATTTATGCTTCCCTCATAAACCTTCGCGCAGTTACGTCGTCAGTGCGAAACGCGATGGTACGCAGTTTGCATACTATCAGTCAAACACTTCAGCCTTCTGCAGTTGTGTGCCTGCTGCATCCTTGGCTGCCAACTGGGGTGGCGCCGGCAATGGCCACTGCACGTTCACTGCCGGGTCGTTCCACAGCAAGCTGCGCTCATGCTCGGGATACCAGTAGTCGGTTGTCTTGTACAAGAATTCGGCGCTGTCACTGGTCACCATAAAGCCATGGGCAAAGCCCGGCGGCACCCAGAGTTGGCGATGATTCTCGGCAGAAAGCGCCACACCCACCCATTTTCCGAAGTGCGGCGAGCTCCGGCGCAGGTCCACTGCCACGTCGAACACCTCGCCCTGCGTCACACGCACCAGTTTGCCCTGCGAGTGCTGTATCTGGTAATGCAGGCCGCGCAACACGCCCTTGACGGAGCGGCTGTGGTTGTCCTGCACAAACTGCACGTCAAGCCCGGTACCCTGAGCAAAGTCGCGCTGGTTGAAG
>CAIYGK010000416.1 GCA_903925725.1 uncultured beta proteobacterium
CGCGCCGTTTATGCGCACATCGCCAGCGGCGAACTCCGCAGCTTCAAAGACGGCAAGCGCCGCCTGATTCCTGACTCCGAATTGCAGCGTTTCGTAAAGCGCAAGATGGCGCAGGCGGTGACGGCATGACGGGCACCCAAAAAAGCGAAAGCCCGGCGGCAACCGGGCTCAACGCATACAAAACCACTGACACGCACATCTTACCCGCTGTTCAAAAACCGGGCAAAACTGATTCGGCAGCCTTCAACGATCTGCAAGCGCGATTCGCCAAAATTGGCCGCAAGCTGACACGCATCCACCGTGTGCACGATGGCCGCATTACTTATGTGTTGACGCGCTTCGGCGAAAGTCGCTACTTTCCACAGTTGCACAGCGTCCGGGCCCATCTAAATTTGGTCGGGGTCAATCATGGGTGAACTGATACGCGACAAGTTACCCAACGCCCTTAGCTACTATGAAAGCGAAGGCCTGGCCCTGCAAGGGCGCGGTAAGTGGCGCACTACTGCGTGTCAATTCCACGGTGGCCGCGACTCGATGCGCATTCACGTTGAACGCGGTGCTTTCATTTGCATGTCCTGCGGTTCCAAAGGCGGCGACCTGTTGGCCTATCACCAGGCGGTGCATGGATTGGGCTTTGTTGATGCAGCAAAGGCGCTGGGCGCGTACCAGGATGACGGCAAGGTGCACCAGGGCAGCAACCGACCGGCACCGATCCCAGCGCGTGTCTTACTTGAATCAGTGGCGCATGAATTGGTGATAGCCAGCGTGGTCGCCGCCGATATGGTCAAAGGCCGCGCCATCAGTCCGGTGGACGCGGATCGCCTGCTGACAGCGGCAGGCCGAATCGGATACGTCGCGGAGGTCGCCAATGCGAAATGAAATTGACCACGTGAATGCATTGATCGATGACGCCGTCCAGTCGCGAAACGAGGCCGCAGCACCTTCAAAAAAAGAAGATCGCGATCCGTCGCCGCTGGCGCCGCCTGTGATGCCATCAGAAGGCTATCCAGAACTACTACAAGCCATCGTGAACGCATCTTGCGCATCGTCTGAAGCTCACCCCGTAGCAGTCGCCGCAAACGCGCTGGCGCTGTTTTGTTGCGCCGTTGGCCGCGTCCCTTTCCAGCGCATCGGCGACGGCATCGTGCACGCAAGGCCATTTTTCCTGATCGTTGGTAAATCAGGCAAGGCCCGAAAAGGGACTGCGGAACTGACGCCCAGAGAAGTCGCCCGGCGCGCTGACGCCATCTTGCGTCAACGTCATCAAAACGATGACCGCCTGCGCATTCATGCCGGTGGCTTAAGCACTGGGGAGGGGGTGGCCTACGCGGTACGCGATCCGCGTGAACCGGACGAAAAAACAGGCAAAGGTGGTGACCTGGGCGTCAAGGACAAGCGCCTGATGGTGATCGAAAGCGAGTTCACAAACGTGTTGGACCAGGCCAAGCGCGAGGGCAACATTCTGTCGCCGACGATCCGCAATTTGTGGGATGGTCGCGACATTGAACCGTTGACGAAAACATCGCAACTCACAGCAACCAGGCCGCACATCGTCATCATCGGCCACGTCACCGGCCACGAACTGCGCGAAAAAAGCACGGAGAACGACGCCGCAAACGGTTTGCTTAACCGCTTCGTCATCCAACACGTGCACCGACCGAAGCTGGTGCCGCTGCCTGAGCCAACACCGGACGCGGTTCTAAGTGCGTTGGCCGTGCGTATGGCTGATGCGATTGACTACGCCACACGCGGCGATCCGCACGGCAACAACACGCACGAAATCGTCATGACGTCTGATGCCAAAGCGTTCTGGTGCGAGCTGTATCCACAGCTCACGCGGGACCGTGACGGCAAGGCAGGCAGTCTCATGGCGCGCAGCGAGGTCTATGCGCGAATGCTGTCGATGGTGTTCTGCCTGCTGGATCGGCGCAACGAAATAGAGCGATGCGACCTGCGCGCAGCCGTGGCCTGGGTCGAATACTGGCAACAGTCCATTACCTATGTATTTTTGACTGGCGAGGATGAAACCGAGTTAGACGCCTTCACCCTGGCCGTGCTGGACGTGGTCATCAAAGACCCTGGCATCAAGCTGTCGGAGATTCAACAAGTATGGAACCGAAAGCGCATACCGGAGGTCAAGGCATCGCTTGAAAAGCTGCTCAACCTGGCGCCGCCGTTGATCGAGATGCGCAGGGATGCAAACACTGGTGGCCGCGTGGCACAGCGTTATCACCCCGTGAGCGCATGAGTGAGAAAAGGGAGTTATGGGAGTTATGAGCATTCATGCGGTGTACAGCAGTGAGCAAAGCGAGATTTAAGAGTGCATTAAGTAACAAGACAAAACCAATCAAAACAATAAATCACTTCAATATCACCGCCTGAATCACGCGCAAACCCGCATGAATCCTCATTACTCACCAATATCACCAATATCACCATGAATGGAATCACAACCAATAAGGACCGACCGGAACCAACCGGGACCGACCATTCCCGCTTTTCATTCTCGCGCAGGTTATGAAATTTTTTTTCTTTCCTACCA
>CAIYGK010000417.1 GCA_903925725.1 uncultured beta proteobacterium
CAGGTTCATCTCGTCAAGGAACACGCGTTTTCGGGTGCGCTTGGTGACAAGCTCAAATCCGGTGGTGGCAAGGCTGATTTGTTTCATATCCGGTTAACGTCCTGGCATCTCGTTGGATGTCAGGGTTTTTCAGAGTGTCCTAAGAGAAGTCCTTTGACGGGTCGTATGCGACCTTTTGAAAGTAGGGTGCAACCGTGAAGGGGCTGGTTGTCGCCAGGGCCACCGTGTAACCGTCGGGCTTGGCGCGTGCCAATTGGGCTGCCGCGATTGTGGCGCCAGCGCCGGGCTTGTTGTCCACCAACACCGGCACTTTCCAGCGTTCACGAAGGTAATCGGCGATCCAGCGCGCCGACATATCGCCAGCGCCAGCAGGGGCGAAGCCGACAATGATGGTGACCGGGCGCGAGGGGAATTTCTCTGCTGTTTGCGCCATTGCTGGCATCGACATTGCCAGCGACGTGCAGATCAGTCCGAGCGCTTTTGTCCACAGTTTCAACATGAAATAGTCTCCTCAACAGTTAATAATGCCCGCGCGTTCCATGGTCTCCTGGAGCCACGCGGGAGACAATACACCAGCACGGATCGCAGCCATGCGCTGCGCCTCCTGCTCCAGTCGCTGGAGCACTTGCAAGGCAACGCCCTGGGCGCGCTCAATGGGGATCACCACGACGCCGTCGTCATCGCCCAGCAGCAGATCACCGGGGCGTACCAGCACACCAGCGCAGCTCATGGGCAGTCTGAGCCAGGCCGGTCCGTCCTTGCGGCATTGCTGCGCGTAGGCGCCGGTCGCAAAGACAGGCCAGTGCGACGTGCGCAGCTTGTCGATGTCGCGCACCACGCCGTTCAGTACGATGCCCGCCAGCCCTTTGTGCTGCGCCGCCAGGGCCATGATTTCGCCCACCGGGGCGCCCATTGCCGCGCCTTCCTGATCGGCCAGAATCACATCGCCGGCTTGTGCATCCTTCACCGCGGCATGCATGCCAAGGTTGTCGGTCACCGGCAGCTTGAGTGTGTAAGCCGGGCCGAGCAGACGCATGCCCGGGCGCAGCGGTTTGATGCACGCGCTGAGCACATGGCCGGGGCCGAGCACGTCGCTCACGGTGGCGACCGGCAACTCACGGTACAGCGCCAGCAGGGTGGCCTCAGGGCGTTTGAAGGCAGGTCCGAAAGTCAGCATGGTTCTCACCCGCGCATGGCCTTGAGTTGTTGTGGATAGCCGCTCGGATCAACCAGCACGTCGATCAGACACGGAAACTGCGCGTCGAGCGCGCTTTCGAGCGCGCTCACGAACTCCGCTTCGCTGCTTGCCTGCAGGCCCAGGCCGCCCAGCGCCTGCATGGTTGCTGCGAAGTTGTGTTGTTGCCAGCGTACGCCGCGGGTTGGCAGATGACGGCTTTGCTGCTTGACGTCAATCAGTGACAAAGCGCTGTCGTTAAACACGATGACCACAATGCGTGCGCCGGTCTGCACTGCGGTGCTAAGTTCACCCAGGCACATCATCAGACCGCCATCGCCGGTGAAGCAAAGCACCGGCTGCGTCGGGTCATCAAGGCTGGCAGCGATCGCCGCCGGCAGGGCGAAGGCCATTGTTGCCAGTCCGTTGGAGATGAGTGTGTCGCCCGGCTCGGCACTCGGAAAAAAGGCGGTAGCGGAGAACATGTGGGCGCCCGCATCAACCGACATTCGCGTTGCCACGGCGCGCTTTGCACAGGCGGCGGCGGCAAGCTGGGCAACGCGGTCAGGTGCAACGCCGCGGGTTACAGGGTGGTAGGCGAGGCGCTCACGCACGTTGCGGCGCAGCAGTGCCATGTCATCAAGCCTCCAGTCGCTGGGCTGGTCGCGCAGCCCTTCTTCGAGCGCGCCCAGCAGGGCGTCGATGGGGCCGACGACGCCAGCCTCGGGTATCACGTAATGCACCGGGTGATGGGCAGCGCCGATGGTCACGGCTGGTTTCGCGTAGGGCCAGGGTTGCAGGATCATTTCGACCGGGTCCAGCCCCACCAGCACCAGCAGATCGGCCTGGGCGATGCACTCCGCTTCCTGCAGACCACCGGTAAACAGGCACACAACCTGCGGGTTGGCGTCGGGTACCACGCCCTTGGCCTTGTAGGTCGGTAGCACCGGGCAGCCCAGCGTGGCGACCAGGCGGCGCACGGCCGTTGCGTGCCGGCGTGCCTCCAGCCCCAGCAGCAGCACCGGGTGTCGTGCGGCGGCCATGCGCTGGCGGACTTTTTCCAGTTGCACCAGGTCCGCAGGGTGCAGGCCCGGCAATGGCTGCGCCAGTGCTGCGACCATTGCCGCCTGCGTTGGCGCGCCGGCAACCAGTCGCCGCGCTGCCTCGCTGGTGAGTTCAATATGCACCGGCCCGAATGGCGGTGTGCAGGCGAGCGCCAGCAGGCGCCTGATCTCGGCGTACACATCGGCTCCATCAAGCCGGCTATGGCCCTTGACCAAGGGCGTCAGCAAGGCCTTCTGGTCGAATACCTGGTGCGTGATGTAGCCTAATTGCGTGCTGGTGAATCCGTCCGATACAACCAGCACCGGCGCGCGATCGAGCGCTGCGTAGGCCACGCCGTTGGTGCCGTTGGCCAGGCCGGGACCCTTGGTCATGAGGGCGACGCCCGGTATGCCGGAGGTCTCGGCCAGGGCACCCGCCATCATCACGGCGGCGTTTTCGGTCCGGGTCAGCACGAAGTCTATGCCCAGGGCGCCAGCGGCTTCGATCAGGTCAAGCGAAGACCCGCCGCCTGGCACACCGAATATGCGGCGTACGCCGACCTGGCTGAGTTCCCGGGCCAATGCCTGGGCGACCGTGATAGCTTCTGTCATGTCGTCTTTCCGTGGCCTAGCGGCGGATATAAGGGTTGCTGACCGGGTCGCCGGTATAGAACCACACACTCTTGGTCTGCAGGTATTCCCGAATCGCGTCGATGCCGTTTTCCCGGCCCAGGCCAGAAGCCTTGTAGCCGCCAAAGGGCGTGGTGTAGCTGGTGGAGCGGTAGGTGTTCACCCACACGGTGCCGGCTGCCAGCCGGTTCGACATGTCCACTGCGCGGCGCAGGCTCTCGGTCCAGACGCCGGCGGCCAGACCGTAACGGGTGCCATTGGCGATGCGGATCGCGTCCTCGTCGTCCTTGAACCGTATGACACACAGTACCGGGCCAAATACTTCCTCCTGCGCAATCCGCATGTGAGGTTGCACATCGGTGAAGATGGTGGGTTGGACGAAGCAGCCGCCGGCACCGGCGGGCTTCTCGGCCGCCGCGCCGCCCAGAACGCAGCGCGCGCCTTCTTTCTTCGCGATCTCAATGTAGTCGAGTACCTTGCGGTACTGGAGCTCGGTGGTGATCGGGCCAATCTGCGTCTCGGGTGACATCGGATCGCCGATGCGGGCGCTTTGTGCCAAGGTCACGAGCCGCTCTACGAACTGATCATGAATGGATTCGTGCACCAGCAGACGCGAGCCGGCGATGCAGGTCTGGCCGCTGGCGGCGAAGATGCCGGAGATGGCGCCGGAGACAGCGTCGTCCAGTCGCGCGTCCTCGAACACGATGTTGGCAGACTTGCCGCCGAGTTCCAGTGTGACGTGCTTGAAATCCGCAGCCGCTGCAATGTTGACGTGCCGACCGCCACTTTCCCCGCCGGTAAATGCCACCTTGCGCACCATTGGATGCGAGACGAGCGGTTCACCGACATCGCTGCCGTATCCGGTGACCACGTTGATCAGGCCAGGTGGCAGGCCGGCTTCCAGCGTCAGCGCGGCAAATTCAAGCGTGGAAGCCGAGCTGAACTCCGATGGCTTGATCACCACGGCGTTGCCGGCAGCCAGTGCCGGTGCGACCTTCCACGCCATCAGCAGCAGCGGCGAATTCCAGGGTGTGATGCAGGCCGTGACGCCAATCGGCTCGAAACGGGTGAAGTTGAGCACACCGGGCTTGTCGATCGGTGGCACCGTGCCTTGTACCTTGTCGGCCAGGCCACCGTAGTAATGGAACCATTCCACCAGGTAACGACACTGGTTGCTCATCTCGGCGTACAGCTTGCCGTTGTCGCGTACCTCGATTTCGGCCAGCCGATCGGTATGCCGGGCCAACACATCGGCGAAGCGCCGTAGCGCATGACCGCGTTGCGTCGGATTCAGGCGCGACCACTCGCCATGGCGCATGGCGTGTTCGGCGGCCTGTACCGCGCGCTCGACGTCGTCCTGGTTGCCGCGTGCGATGCGTGCCCAGGGTTGGCCGGTATACGGGTTGACGCTGTCGAACCACTGGCCTGAGGCCGGGTCGACCCATGCGCCATCGATGAACAACTGGTAGTTTTGCATGGGATTGTTTTCAGTAGGCCTTGACCGGCAGTTCGATCAACAGGTTGCGATAGGCGTCGACGGTGACGGTTGCACCGTCCGGCACCACCACCGTCGATTCGCGCTCTTCGATGATGGCCGGGCCGTCGAGCCGGTCGCCCGGGTCCAGACGGTAGCGGTCGTAGATCGATGTAGCGACGAAGTCGCCCTGTGCCACGCTGTAAACGCGGCGCTGGCCTTTCAAGGCGTCGGCGGCGTGCGCCAGGGAATCGGCAGAGGGGGCGGGCGCGCTGGGGAGCGCGGGTGTCAGGTTCGGTGTCGGTCCCGACACCACGACGCGCCAGGAAACGATCTCGGCTGGTGTGTCCTTTTCGATGCGGCCATACAGGGCGATGTAGCAGCGATCGAATTCGGCGGCCAGGCGCTGGGGCAGGTCGGTGACCACGTCCATCTGGGCGACCGGGACTTCGACCTCGTAGCCTTGTCCGATGTAGCGCATCGCAGCGCTGATTCGCACATGGCAATCGGCACCGGCGAGCCCCGAACTCACCAGCATCTGTCGACCCTTGCGCTCCAGGTTCTGGATGAGTTGCTGCACGCCAGCGAGGTCGAGTTCGGCCAGCGTGGACATGGACGCCTGCACAAACTGGAAGGACATTGGCGAAGCCAGGAAGCCGAAGGCAGAGGCGACGCCCGCGCCTTGCGGGATGATGACGCGCCGCATGCCGAGCTTTTGCGCCACGTGGCAAGCATGGACCGGACCGGCCCCCCCGATGGCCACCATCGCGTAGTCGGATGCTTTCTTGCCTTTTTCCAGGGCGTAGATGCTGGCGGCCTGGGCCATGGTCTCGTTGACCGTCTCGTGAATGCCGAATGCTGCCTCGGTCACGCTCAGACCGAGTGCAGTGGCGATGCGTTCCTGCAGCACTTTTTGCGCAGCATTCTGGTCGAGCAACATGTCGCCGCCCAGGAAGTTGCTGGCGTCGAGATAGCCCAGAATCAGGTCGGCGTCGGTCACGGTCGGATCGGCACCACCCTGGCCATAGCAGGCCGGTCCGGGAACAGCGCTGGAACTGTCCGGACCGACCTGGATCAGGCCCATCTGGTTGACGCGCGCGATGCTGCCGCCGCCGGAGCCAATCTCGATCATGTCGAGCGCGGGCACCTTGAGCGGGATACCGCTGCCTTTCTTGAAGCGGCGCAGGCGTGCGACTTCGAAGTCGGTCGTGATGGTCGGTTCGCCCTGGTCGATCAGGCAGGCCTTGGCGGTCGTGCCTCCCATGTCGAAGCACAGGATGTCTTTCGCATCGGCCAGCCGGCCTATCAGCGACGTGGCCTGCACGCCACCGGCCGGGCCGGACTGCACCAGGCGAATCGGGTATTCGAGGGCGGTGCTGTAGTGGGCCGTGCCACCGTCGGATTGCATCAGGTACAGATCCTTGCTGATGCCCATGCGCTTGAGCCCGTCGATCAAGCCGGTGGTGTACTTGCGGAACAAGGGTTGCACGTAGGCATTGCAGACCGTCGTGGCGGTGCGCTCGTACTC
>CAIYGK010000418.1 GCA_903925725.1 uncultured beta proteobacterium
AAAGCGCGCGACAGCGCCATGATCAGTGCCACGATGCCGTCGATCTTGTTTTCTGCTCGCTCCTTGCGTGGGTAAATGTTGTCTTTGGCGTCCAGGTGGGCCACCACGTTGCTGACCATCCAGTCGAGCACCGGGTCGCCGTCGTGAACCAATTTCTTTTGCAGCACCAGGGCCTCGAGCGTCTTCATCGGCTCCGAAAAGTTCAGCACCGTGGGACGCACTTCAATCATGGGCAGACCCTCACTCATCATTCGGGTCGAGAGTTGCGTGGCCTGAAACGGATCAAATGCGACGGCCTGCACCGCAAACCGCGAAGACAGGTCATTCAGGTCAGCCTCAATCCAACTGAAATCAATCACATTGCCCGGCGTCACAGTCAGACGCCCCGTGTGCATCCAGCCCGTGTACTGGCTGTTGCCGTTGGCGTTGACCGTGTCCTCGGGCAGGTAGTACTTGCCAAAGACTGCGAACGCGTCGGCAATCTCGGGATGGGAAAACACAATCACCAAGGCGGCAATGTCCGTCTTGCTGGCCAAGTCAAGGCCCACCCAGCAGGGCTGGCCCACAAAGGACTCGATGTCCAGGTCCTGATCAGCACAGGCGTCCCAGGATCGCATGTCCATCCATGCGGTGTCGGCGTTGACCCACTCGTTCAAGTGTTTGGTCTTGAAGTTATTCATCGCACTGGGCAGCTGCATGGCCTTGGCCTGCAGCGGTCCCAGAATTTCCGGGCGCACCGAGATACCCCAGTTCGGGTTGGCTTTCATCAGCGAGTCTTCGCTGGTCCAGTCGTCCCCATCATCCAGGCCATAGACGATGCCAAACTGGCTGTCGTCTTCGAACACGCCATCAAGCAACCGGGTCACAAAGGTGCGCACCTCGTAGCAAATGCCTGAGCGGTTACTGCCAGCAGTGGTGATCACCCACAGTAGCGAGTTGTCTCGCTTGCCGGTACCGGTCTCGACCACGTCGTAGACGGTGCGGGTCTTATGGGCGTGCAATTCATCAATGCAGCCAAAGTGAATGTTCAGGCCATCCAGCGTCGAGCCTTCTGCCGAGAGCGCTTCAAACTTGGAGCCGGTCTGCAGCACGTTCATGTTGTGCGCGCCGACGTTGACAGAAAAGCGGCTGCGAAACCCTTGAGACCTGCGCGCCATGGTCTGCGCATCGCCAAACACGATGCGCGCCTGGTCGCGGGTGGTGGCCAGGGAATAGACCTCGGCACCACCTTCACCATCGGCGGCCAGCATGTACAGCGCAAGCGCAGAGGACAAGGTGGATTTGGCGTTGCCACGAGGCACCTCAATGTACGAGCGCCGAAAGCGCCGGTTACCGTCGGGCTTGACCCAGCCGAACACGGTGGTCAGGATGAACACCTGCCAGGGTTCCAACTTGATCGTCTCGCCTGCCAGCGGTCCTTTGACGTGGGGCAACCGCTCAATGAACGCGCACAGGTTGTCGGCCGGATGGAATGCCCGGCCGTCCTTGGTCGTGAGCTTCGGGTTGAAGCCATAAGGGCTGTCTTTGCCTTTGAACCGGTTCAGGTCTGACAGCTGGCGCTCGCACGCGCGTTGCACCCACTTGCAGGTCAGGATTTTTCCGGCCACAACGTCTTTGGCGTACTGGCGGGCGATGGCTGCGTAGTCAAGTTTGGACATCGGCATCAACCTGCAATGTCGGCCCAAGGGTCGTTATCCCTTGGGGTCTCGCTGGGTGCGGAAATCCGTGAACGTGCCGCCGGGGTGAAACCCATCTCGGTCTCGTAGACCTTCATCTCCATGGCCAGTTCGCGGATCACGTCCATCAGTGGTGAGCGACGCAAGATGCCGCTGGGTGTCTTGATGATCATCCCGGAGACACCGGCACGATTGATCTTGGCCAGCGCCTCGCGGTACAGACCAGAGCAATTAGCCCAGCGTTCCAGCACTGCACCATCGAGCGCAGATAAGAGTCCGGGCGGCGAATTGGCCACAGCGTAGTTCCACGCCTCCTTGGCCACGTCGCTCATGTAGTCGGGCGGCGTGCACAGCGCCGTTGTAGGCCGGGGCTCATGGGGATTGGTCCGGCATTTCTGTACGGTGCCTTTGATCTGCTTGATTGCCAGCGGAAGCGGCTTACGACCAGCCATGGAGGTGGGCTCAATTCTTCAAAAAAATGTTTTCAATTTGCACGCGCAAAAATCTGTGCAGGCGCACGCATCTTTGGCCGCCGTCTGTAAAGATTCAGACCCCCCCGGGGGGTAGTCAGCGCCGACCTGCGGTCTCACGCGCCGTCTTTCGGTTGTGACAAGAGACGCACAGCGCCTGCAGATTGGCCGTGTCAAAGCGAGCACCGCCGTCCTTGAGGGGCTTGACGTGGTCAGCCACGACGGCTGTCACCACGCGACCACGCTGCTCACACGCGCCGCACACCGGGTGCTGACGCAAGAACGCGGCACGCACCGCGCGCCACTGGGCTGATTGATAGAAGCCCAGCTCCGCATCAAAGCTGCGCCGAGCACGACCGTAGTCACGGTGCACCGCTGAGCGATGGGTGTCGCAGTAACCGGGCTTGGCCAACACAGCACCACAACCGGGGTGTCTGCAAGGGGTTGGCGCTGACAGTGGCATGAAGTCGACAGTCTTAAAAATGTTCGCAACTATTTGCGGGACTTGTGGGTTCAGGACTTGGCTTTACTTGTTTTCAGAGCGTTCATACGAACACCAGCAACAACCCAAAGGAAACAAGCCATGTCCTACACCAGCAACGAATTCACGGTCGACGAGGTCGGCTTCATCCAGATCGCATTGACCAAGATCCTAGCAGCGGTTGCTCGCGGAGAGCTAGACCTCAACCGACTGGCCCGCGAAGAGCTCGCATCACGTGGGTTGAACGACCAGGGCAACTGGATCGGCTTTGAAGCCGCCAAGAAACACCACAACGTTTAAGAGGCCGCACCATGAGCAACAGCACCCGAGACCAGCAACTCCAGCAAATCGCGCTGGACCACTTGTTTATCGCAACCATTGAGACCCGCAGCAGCGACAGCCTCGACTTCCATGACGTGAGCGTCTGGGCCATCAAGACCGCATTGCAAGCCGCCTTTGAGGCAGGCCGCAACGCCGCTGCCAACCCTTCACAAACCCAAGCTAAAAAGTAATCAGGAGATCGACATGACCACACCAACCAAAGCGCAACTGAGCGCATCGCAGCAACAGATCCTCAACCACGCCGCCGTCAATATGGATGGCAAGCTGGCCTGGTTTCCCGAGACTCTCAAGGGCGGTGCCAGAAAGAAAGTTCTCGAAAGCCTCTTCAACCGGGCGCTGATCACGACCGACGGCACACATTGGTTTGTAGCCGCTGAGGGATACGAAGCACTGGGGATGCCGCGTCGAGCGCCCATCACTCTGGCGGCACTAGACGCAGTGATTGAGTCTGCTGAAGCCGGTATTGCGGCCAAGCCACGCACGCGTGACAACAGCAAGCAAGCCCAGGTGATTGCGATGCTCAAGCGAGCCGAGGGCGCAACGATCACGCAAATCTGCGAGGCCACCGGATGGCAATCCCATACGGTGCGCGGCACCTTTGCCGGAGCCTTTAAAAAGAAACTTGGACTGGAGATCACCTCCAGCAAAGCCGACGGCAGCGAGCGGACTTACCGCATCACCACGAATTGAGACCAGCCATGACTTCCATGACCATCACCATTGAACGCACGCCTCGCACCCTGCAATTTGAGGGCACTGCCATTGAGGTTGAGGAGCTGAGCGTTCACCTGCCATTTGCCCGCAAACCTGCCGACCTCAGCGAGGTGGGCGGCGAAGGCAACTAC
>CAIYGK010000419.1 GCA_903925725.1 uncultured beta proteobacterium
TGAACGCTGGGTTGATGCGATTGATATTGCGGGTCCCGGCTTCATCAATATCCGCCTCAAGCCGACGGCCAAGCAGCAGATCGTGCACGAAGTGCTGTCCCAGGCGCAGCAGTTTGGCAGTCAGGCCGCCACGGACAAGCGCCTGATGGTGGAGTTTGTCTCCGCCAATCCAACCGGTCCGCTGCATGTGGGCCATGGCCGGCAAGCGGCTTTGGGCGATGCCATCTGCAATCTGTACCAGACGCAGGGCTGGCAGGTGTACCGGGAGTTTTATTACAACGACGCCGGCGTGCAGATCAGAACTTTGGCCCTTAGCACACAACTGCGCGCACAGGGCTTCAAGCCGGGGGACCCGCAGTGGCCCAGCGGGGAAAACGCCGCCGCCTATAACGGGGACTACATCGCCGAGATCGCCGCCGATTTTCTGGCGTGCAAGACTGTCAAGTCTGATGATCGGGAGTTCACCGCGGGAGGCGATGTTGACGACATTAACGGCATGGGCGAGTTTGCCGTGGCCTATCTGCGTCACGAGCAGGATCTGGATCTGAAGGCCTTTGCCGTCAAATTTGACAACTACTATCTGGAGAGCAGTCTGTACACCAGTGGCCGGGTTGACGACACCGTCAAGCGCCTGCAAGCGGCCGGCAAGACTTTTGAGAAAGACGGCGCCTTGTGGCTCAAGTCAACCGATTATGGCGATGACAAGGACCGCGTCATGCGCAAGGGTGACGGAACTTACACCTACTTTGTGCCCGATGTGGCCTACCACATCAGCAAGTGGGAGCGCGGCTTTGGCAAGGTTGTCAATATTCAGGGCACGGATCATCATGGCACGATCGCCCGCGTCCGGGCCGGCCTGCAGGCGGCCAACGTCGGTATTCCGGCGGGCTACCCCGACTACGTGTTGCACACCATGGTTCGCGTTGTGCGCGGTGGGCAGGAGGTCAAGATTTCCAAACGGGCCGGCAGTTACGTCACCTTGCGCGACCTGATCGAGTGGACGTCGAAGGATGCGGTGCGTTTCTTCCTGCTCAGTCGCAAACCCGACACGGAGTACACCTTTGATGTCGATCTGGCGGTAGCCAAGAACAACGACAACCCGGTCTATTACGTGCAATATGCGCATGCCCGCATCTGCTCGGTTCTGGCGGCCTGGCGCGAGAAGGAGGGCGGCGATGTGGCGACCCTGGTGCAGGCCGACCTCTCGCCGCTGCAAAGTCCGCAGGCACAGGGACTGATGCTGGAGTTGGCCAGGTACCCCGAGATGCTGACTGCGGCGGCGCAGGATTTTGCACCGCATGATGTCACTTTCTACCTGCGCGAGCTTGCCGCCAGTTACCACAGCTATTACGATGCAGAGCGGATTCTGGTTGATGACCCGGTCGTCAAGCATGCCCGACTGGCCCTGGTCGCCGCCACGGCGCAGGTGCTGCACAATGGACTGGCTGTGCTGGGTGTCAGCGCGCCGCAAAAAATGTAATGACCTTGTGGGACAGACCTTCAGCTCTGTCCAGTACGATAACTTTGCGGGACAGACCTTCAGCTCTGTCCCCAACTGATTGAGGAAGAGGGATGGACATGAAACAGCAAAGCGGTGGAACCATTCTGGGCTTTATCGTGGGGGTTGTTGTTGGTCTGGCGGTGGCGCTGGCAGTGGCTATCTACGTCATGAAAGTTCCGGTCCAGTTTATGAACAAGGGCCAAAGCCGCACGCCGGATCAGGAAGCAATCGACAGCAAGAAGAACAAGGACTGGGATCCTAACGCCCCCTTGTACGGCAAGAAACCAGCCAAACCCATCGTGCCGGCAGAAGCGGCCGCTTCTGCGCCTGCGCCGAGTACGGGAGTCGACGCCCCAGTCGTGCCCAAGAAGGAACTGAAGCCGGCAGTGACGGCGGATCCGCTGGGCGATCTGGCCCATGCGCGTGGTGCCAGTGCCGCCAATGATCCATTTATCTATTTTGTCCAGGTAGGCGCATTTCGCACGCCGGAGGATGCGGAGAGCCAACGCGCCAAACTGTTGCTCAGTGGCGTCGAAACGAAGGTCTCGGAGCGCGAGCAGTCCGGGCGGACCGTCTTCCGGGTGCGCGCGGGTCCGTTTGACAAGCGCGAAGACGCCGACAGGATCAAGGAAAAGCTCGATGCAAGCGGCATGGAGACCGCCCTGGTGCGCGTGCAGCGCTAGGCTATGGATGGAACACTTTAACTGGAGTACTCGAAGATGAAGCGTCGTGATTTTTCCCTGGCCTGTGGCGCTGTTGTTGCCGGCGCAGGTCTTGTTCAGTCTGCCGCGCTGGCACAGGGCAAAGCGCCCGAAGCCGGCGTTGATTACCTGACGCTGGACAAGCGGGTGATGGTGGAAGCGCCTGCTGGCAAGATTGAAGTGGTCGAGTTCTTCTGGTACAACTGCCCCCATTGCCACGCCTTTGAACCTGCTTTTGAGGCCTGGAGCAAGAAGGTCCCCAAAGACGTTGCCGTGCGGCGAGTGCCGGTTGCTTTCCGAGATGATTTTGCACCGCAACAGCGCCTGTTCTACGCGCTGGAGGCTATGGGCTTGGTGGATAAACTGCATGCCAAGGTGTTTGCCGCCGTTCACGTCGAAAAGAAAGACCTGACCAAGGGCGACGCGATTGCTGACTGGGTTGCCAAACAGGGCGTTGACAAGGCCAAGTTCCTGGAGCAGTACAACTCGTTTTCCGTGGCGACCAAGGCCAGTCGTGCCACCCAACTGCAGAACGCTTACAAAATCGACGGTGTACCAGCCTTGGGCGTAGGCGGCCGCTATTGGACCGATGGTGTCATGGCCAAGGGCATGGACCGCGCCTTGCAGGTGGTTGAACATCTGGTCGCAGGCATCCGCAACGGAAA
>CAIYGK010000420.1 GCA_903925725.1 uncultured beta proteobacterium
CTGCCGCTTTCAGTCTGAACTTGTCGGACCCCGTGAGATCGCAAATTTTTTGGTCGACCTACTGCTGCAGACACAAAGCTCCTGCCCGCCAGTGACAGCAGCCCGGCAACCTGATTTTTGCGTCGGCTTTGCGGCTTTCCGATCAGGAATGGCAATCTCAGAACGCGACCAACAAGAGACGATCGAGGTTGGCACCCGAGAGCGGCCATTGAATCCACCCAGCTCTCAGTAACAGCCATTCAGCGGCAGCGTAAGCATTCGGAGAAGACCTGTTCGTCAGCAGGAATGGCGACCGATAAGCCAAGAAACGGGCCGATTCGTTAGGTTATCGAACCGGCCCAAGACCCCCTTAGATTTAGGTACATTCACTGTTGTGCCGCAAGCCACACGCCAATGGGATGGACGGCTTGTCTGAAATCAAAGTGCCGGCGGAGGGCACCGTGCAGTTTTTGAAAACATCAGGTTCAATGCGTTAAGCGTACTGCACAATACCCGATCAAAATTGATCGTGGCATAGCTGGTTGACACAAGGAACCACACCTGACGAATTTCTGACAGTCCGTGTAGGAATTGACGATCCCCGAAAGACGCCTATCTTTCCATATTCGTGGCAAGTTCAGAATGGCTCAGACTGAGAGCGTAAAAATGTCCAGCCTCGTCACGCAAGTATCTGGATACAACCTAGAGACCAAAGATCCGGCGGGCGTTTTCGCCCCGAATCCGCCCCACGTAATCAGCCTTCAACGAGTCGACCCGGGCTAGGCATCCGCGCATGTCTCCGATTGCGTGCGGATAGTCAGAGCCGTACATCAAATTGCTAGCGCCAGCCACATCTAGACATAGCTGCAGGGCATCCTGGCGGTACACGACTGAATCGAAATAGACTTGGCGCAAGTATTCGCTCGGCAACCGGGAGATTTTCGTGCGCCGCGCTGGCTCCATGTCGTAGCATCGGTCCAGCCGACCCACGATGTAGGGAAGTGCCCCACCCCCATGACTGGCAATTATCTTGAGTTTGCGATAACGCTCGAAGAAGCCATCGAAAATCATTCGGCCGATGGCCAGCGAAGTGTCAAACATGAACCCCACCGAGCCAGTCATGTTGTGCGTGATCAAATCCATCAGCGATGCGCCGGCCGGGGACGTGGGATGAACTAGAACGGGAAGCCCAAGTGCGTCTATTGCATCCCAAACCGGCTCAAAAGCTGTTTCAGTCAGTGATCGACCATTGATATTCGCCAGAACCATAACGCCAACTGCGCCGTTTTCTCGGGCACGCTTCAGTTCTTCAATTGCTAGGGCAGGATACTCCCAGGGAATGGATGCCAACCACCGGATCCGATCTGGATAGGCGGTGTGTGCTGCCGCCATGTCATCGTTGACAAGTCTGGCAGCTTGAGTGCTGATATCGGCGCCACCAAAGAAGACGTTGGGACAAGTCAGCGACACAATAGCGATATCGACGTAAGCTGCGTTCATGTCCTTGATGCGCAACGCATAGTCGAAGTGGGCGGGTTGAGGCGTGAGAAATGATGCGCCGTCGTACATAACGCAATCGCGTCCGTCCTTGGTCTTGCCCGCCGCATAGTGTGGGCCACCATGTGCCCGCAAAAGGCTGAACCAATCCTTGTTGAGCATGTGTGTATGAACGTCAATAACCTGCATGAATTACTCCTTGTGTTGTTGAGTGGTATCTGGTCGCTGCGAAAGTGATGTCGTGTTAATCTTCTTTCCCGATCTGTGCACGCTCGATGACCGGTGCCCACCTCTCCAAACCGGACTTGACAAGAGTCAGCAACTCTTGGGCTGATGTGCCGGCGGGTTCGAGCGACTGTTTGCGTATTGCCTCGATCACAAGTGGCTTGTGCAACGCCGATACTAGGGCAGCGTTCAACCGTGCTGCAATTGGTCCAGGAAGGTTGGCAGGACCGAAGTATCCCGACCAGCCCCCGACAACGAAATCCGGCATCGTCTCTGAGATAGTGGGCACATCGGGTAAGTAGGGCAGCCGTTCGGCATCACCTATGGCGATGATCGTGATCTTGTCACGGTGTGCCATAAGCGCGGGCAAGGTGGAGATGATCATTGGGATATTCCCTGCCAGGAGATCGTTCGTGGCAGGTGCCGATCCGGAATAGGGAATATGTACAAAGTTCGCGCCACTGCGCTGTTTGAGCAGTTCACCGATTAGATGCTGAGGAGAGCCTGTGCCGGGCGTAGCGAAAGAGATACCACCAGGCGCTTTAATAGCTGCTTCTATAAGTTCGCGCAACGTGCGCGTGCGCAGAACCACCGGATTTACCGCGATCGCCATCGTCGTACGAATGGCGATAGTGAGCGGAGTGAAATCCTTGACCGAGTCGAAACTAGGCCGCTTCTTCAAGAGCGGCACGGTCACGTGAGTCGCTTCATTGCCTAGGCCTATCGTGTAGCCATTCGGGGTCGAGCGTGCCAACACTCCGACGCCGATCTGACCAGTGCCCCCCGGCCGGTTTTCAACGGTGACGGCCTGACCCAGACTTCGACGCAGGTCTTCGGCCACGAGGCGTGTTACGACGTCCGTTGATGCGCCTGGTGGAAACGGAACGATTATGCGAATCGGTTGGCTCGGGAATTCCGCGGCTGCGGCAATAGGGGGACAAAGAGCCAAACTTGCCATCAAGGCGCTGACAAACATTTTCATGAGTGTCTTCGACTGTCGACGCGTTGTCGACATCGTTTCACGACTGTAGCGAATAAGGCATGTCTCGTCGCACACGAACGTCCAGGTCGCTGCGCGACCCAAGCCGCCTCTTTCCAACTTCAGATCAGCGTTGGACAGCGATGAATCAAAGGGCAGTGCACACCCAGCCAGTTCATCGTGGCGAGGTCCGAAGTGGCTCAATACTGGCTTCTCAATTTCGTCTCGACTCATAGCATCCCCCGCAACGCATCTTTGTGTCAACAAGCTACCGCCTCAGTCATCTCACAAAATCGTGATCATTCAGTCTCGCGGAATATTGGCCTCGCCGACCACACTGCCCCAGCGCAGCAGGTCGTCCCTTATTCGTCGTGCCACTACGTTGTCATCGCCTATGGATGGCTCCACGCCGGCCTTGCGCAGCCGATCTGCGAGATCCGGACTTCGCAGGGCGCTCATCGCTGCATCACGCAGTTGCAGGACCACGTCCCGTGGAGTTCCAGCTGGAACCATCAGTGCGTACCAGACATCATGCGTGTAGCCCTTGATCCCGGCCTCTTCAAGTGTGGGCAAGTCAGGTAGCAGAGGTGACCTCTTTTCACTGAGGATCGCAATCCCCCGAAGCTTCCCTGAGGCAATGTGCTGAGTCAACGATGAGGCGGTGGTTAGCACGGCGTTGGTCTGACCGCCCATCGCATCGGTGATGGCTGGACCGGTGCCCCGGTAGGGAATATGACGAAGTTTGAGCGGCGTCTTGAGATTCAGAAGCTCCCCGAATAGGTGAGGTGAAGTTCCGATTCCAGGCGTCCCGTAGGTAATCGGATCCTTGGCTGACAGGGCTACGAGTTCCGCAAGGTTTTTTGCGGGCAAGTTGGGGTAAGTGGCCAGCACCAAGGGCGTGGTTGCGACCATCGCGATAGGAATGAAGTCCTTGATCGGATCAAAACCCGGCGATTTGTACATGTTGGGGTTGGTCCCCAAGATTTCGTTAGCAAACAGAATCGTGTAGCCGTCATGCGCAGCCCGCGCGGCCTCGGCTGTCCCAATGTTTCCACCAGCTCCTGCCCTGTTGTCCACGACAATGCTCTGCTTGAGGATAGATCCCAACTTTTCTGCGAAGGGACGCGCCACGGTATCGAACCCTCCACCGGGCGGAAACGGCACGATCATTCGGATCGGCCGCGAAGGGTAGGCCTGCTGGGAGAACGCCGGCAAGGATGCGGCAAACACTGCGACAGCAAGGGCGCCGAAGCTGACGAAAGTTCGCCGGGCGAGCCTGGATGCTATGACTTGTACGGCAGAAGTTCCTTGCATGATTTGCTTCCTGTTACTTTCAAACAATCTGGTAATGTGGACCAGCGCCTAGGCTTGAGAGCGATCGAGTTCACGCATCACCGCGTCACCCATCTGCGCTGTTGACACCGCTGCCATACCTGGTGCAGCGATATCTTTCGTTCTAGTGCCTGCAGCGGCCACCCGCTCAACCGCCCCTTGTAAGAACTCCGCTTCCTGTGGAAGCGCGAAGGTGTTGCTTAGACACATGCCAAAACTCAGGATGGCGCCGAGTGGATTGGCGACGCCCTGCCCGGCAATATCGGGCGCACTCCCGTGGATTGGTTCATAAAGTGCCTTTCGGCCTGCTGCGGCGGGCGCGCTCATCGATGCTGAAGGCATCATTCCGATGGAGCCTGCCACCATCGCGGCACAGTCTGAAAGAATGTCTCCGAACAAATTCTCTGTCACCAAGACATCGAACTGCCGGGGATTGCGCACCAACTGCATAGCGCAGTTGTCCACGTACATGTGGGAGAGTTCGACTTCAGGAAACTCACGACGATGAAGGTCGACAACCGTTTCGCGCCAGAGCACCCCGTTTTCCAGCACGTTGCTTTTGTCGACCGAACACAACCTGCCGTTGCGGTTTCGAGCCAGTTCGAACGCCGCGCGAGCAATGCGTTCAATTTCGATGTCGGTGTACACCATCGAATTGACAACACGCCGGTGCCCATTGGAGAGCGTCTCGATGCCCCGCGGGGTACCAAAATACAGGCCACCCGAGAGTTCGCGAACCAGAACCATATCGGTTCCCTCCAGCACGTCCGGTCGCAAGGTTGACGATGCTTCAAGCGACTTGAGCGCCTTGACTGGGCGCAAATTGATGAACAAGTCCAGCTCTTTTCGCATGCGCAGCAACTGGTCCACCTTCCTGTGCTCCAAAGGGATCTTCTCGTATTCTGGAGAACCTATCGCACCAAACAGGATGGCGTCACTTTGCAAAACAGCCTCCCAGGTTTTGTCACGCATCAGATGTTGATGCTGCTTCCAGGCAGCAATTCCGAAAAGTTCCTCTTGCAGTTCGAGGCGAACACCCCGGTGTTCGGCAAACCATTCAACGACGCGGCGCACTTGCGTCATGATCTCCGGGCCAATGCCGTCTCCGGCCATGATCAGAATCTTCTTCAAGATGATGTTCTCCGTTTGTCTGTAGATCCAAGGGCGGTCAAATTCATCGTTGCGGCGAAACGCTTCGATGGCAGTGCGATCCAGAAGCGTCAACCCAATGTCGTCAAGCCCCGCTATCAAGGCCTGACGACGCTCCGGTTCAATTTCAAAGCTCAGCGTTCGCCCGGCGGGTGTAGTCACTGTGCAAGCCTGCAGATCAACGGTGATCCTGGGGAACTGGGCGTCTGCGAGTTCGGCCGCGATGGCAGTCACCTCCGACGCAGGCAAGCGCACAGGCAACAGGCCATTCTGAAAGCTGTTGCTGTAGAAGATGTCTCCGAAACTCGGTGCGATCACCACACTTACGCCCCAGTCAAGCAATGACCACACGGCATGCTCGCGTGAGCTGCCGCAACCAAAATTTTCAGCGACCACCAGGATGGCTGCCCCTTTGTAGCGTGACTGGTTAGGTTCAAATGCCGGGTCTTCACTTCCGTCCGGCAGATAGCGCATTGCCTCAAGGCAATAGGGTCCGAGCTGCCCACGGGCCACATCAATGAGCCGGTTGATCCGTATGATCTGGTCCGTGTCAATGTTGGCGCGCATGACTGGTGCGGCCGTCGCTTCAAGGCGTGTAAAGGCTTTCATGTGCCGGAACCTTTCACGGGCGTTAGTGCGCGAACATCGACGATCTGCCCGGCGATTGCTGCGGCAGCGGCCATGGCGGGACTGGCCAGATGGGTTCGTGAGCCCGGCCCCTGGCGACCGACAAAGTTGCGATTCGAGGTCGAGACGCAGCGCTGCGTCGACGGCACCGTTTCGCCATTGGCTGCAAGGCACATGGAACAACTCGGCGAGCGCCATTCAAATCCGGCTTCAAGCAGTTGCAGATGCAGGCCCTCGCTTTCCGCTTGTTGGCGTACCTGCTCGGAGCCAGGAACTACCCATGCCTTCACACCAGGTGCGACGCGCCGTCCTCGTGCCACTGTGGCTGCCTCACGCAGATCCGATATTCGGCTGTTGGCGCAGGATCCGATAAAGACCCAGTCCACTGGTGTCCCCTGCAGCGGCTGCCCGGGCCTGAGCCCCATGTAAGCCAGCGAGTCGTACATCGCCTGCCGGCGCAGCGGGTCTGGCTCCTGCGTTGGGTCTGGCACCAAACCATCTACTGCGATGACATCCTGAGGGCTGGTACCCCAGGTGACTTGGGGTGCAATCAGTGTGGCGTCGATGATGTGCTCGGCATCAAACGCCGCGCCTTCATCAGTATGCAGGGTTTGCCAGTTCGAAACCGCCTTATCGAACAGCGCCCCTTGTGGGGCAAAGTGCCGTCCCAGCAAATAGCGGTACACATTTTCGTCAGGCGCCACCATGCCGATCTTGGCTCCCATTTCAATCGAGAGATTGCACAGCGTGAGTCGTGCGTCCAGCGGCAGGGCTCGTACCGCTGAGCCGGCGTACTCGACTGCGTAGCCACGGCCCGCTGCGGTACCTAGTTGGCCGATGGCGTACAGAATTATGTCCTTGCTTGTGACATATTGGCCAAGCTGTCCCTCAAAACACAGCCGCATTGTCTTTGGCTTGCGTTGACGCAGGGTTTGTGTGGCCAGGACGTGACCAACCTCGCTCGATCCGATGCCGAATGCCAAAGCACCGAATCCTCCGTGAGTACAGGTGTGGCTGTCTCCGCAGACGATCAAACTTCCTGGCAAGGTAAGACCCTGCTCAGGTCCCACCACGTGAACGATGCCCTGCTCTGGCGAACCCATATCAAACATGCGGATGCCAGTACGGGACGTTCCGCGTCGCATGTCACGCAGCAGCCGCGTCGAGGTCGGTGTGGTGTCAGACGTACGGTCTGGCGCGCTGGAGATAGCATGATCAGGCGTGGCGTAGGTCAGGTCAGGACGTGCCACGGTATATCCGGCCAGACGAAGATCATTAAGGCGAGGCCCAGCCTCCAGGTCATGGATCAGGTGACGGTCTATGTGCAGCAAGCAGACCCCGTCTCCGACTTCACGAATAACATGGGAACGCCAAACCTTGTCGAACAAGGTGTATGGCGCTGAGGACAGGGGTCTCATCGCTCTGATTCCCAGGAGGATTCGCTGTGGCAGAGCGGGCCGGACGGTGCGCTAACCGGGCTGCCAGGAAATTTGCTGCTCCGCGATGAGAGTTTATTGATGTCGTCGAGCGTCTCCAGTCGGCTGAGTTTGGCGTAAAGCATATTGCCGTCAATGTCGTGCAATGCTCTGGTGCATTCGACGAATTTTGTCCGAAGATCATGATCAGTCAATGGCTTGGCAGTCGTGCCTCGGGCAAAAAGGATTTCACCGCTGTCCAGCAGTCGGCCATCGATCAATTGCATCACCAGACGGTCACTGAGTGCAAGCGTTGGCTCAGATTTGCAAACGGTGTCGGTCGTGGTGATGTTGACCTTGGAAAATATATCGCGAACGTCGGGGCGATCAATGAACTCAGGTCGCATCTGGTCCATCCCCAATCGACGGGCAACGAGCGCAGCGGCCAGAGCGAACTCCAAACTGAACTTGGCCTGGAGCGAATCTACTGGTTCGTGGTGACGCAGCATATTGGCCTGTGCTGTGCCCACGGTGACCTGCAATTGTTGAACTTGATCAGCAGTGACATGGTTCTGTGCAATGAGATCCAGGGCACCATCGATGACTCGATGGGCAGCAAAGCACACTGGGTATTTCTTGATGTTGAGACCACCCTGAAGAAGGCGCAGGCGCATTCCGAGCCCTTCGGCTGAACCTGTCAAGTCTACGTTGCCCCGCGGCGATAAAGCGGCCAGCAAACCTGAGCTACGCTCAAGAGCGTCGAGCGAGGCGGTCATGCCGGCCGCTGCCCAATTGACCGCCTCAATCCCGTTCGCGGCGGCCCGACCCGCGTGAAACGGTTTGGTCATGCTGCCAAAGTTGGCCACGACGCCCCCCGCCATGCTAGCTGCGATGCCTAGAGCATGACCGCTCAGATCGGGACTAAGCCGTCGAAGACTGCTCACCGCTGCGGCCACTGCCAGCGTGCCGAAGACTGCAGTCGGATGCCACCCCTTCTCGTGGTGGAGGTCCTGATCGCGACCAATCAGTTCCCCCCAAGTTTCAAAGCCGACGACATACGCCTTGACAAGCGCGCTGCCCGATGCATGAATTCGCTCTCCCTCGGCCAGCAGGGCTGGTACCAGAACCGCACTAGGATGTCCTTGCAATCCGACGTCGTCGAAGTCCAGGGCCTGTGCGGCCGTTGCGTTCACTAACGCTGCGTCGAGGGCAGACCTTCGATCGGTGCCCATCAACACAGTAGACTCCGGGCACGGAAAGCTGCTCCCCTGTAATGCGTGCAAAACGACCTGAACAACAGGCTCATTTCGGCCGGCAAGCATGACTGCCACAGTATCGATAAAGCCGTTGCGTACTCGCCGAATTGCTTCATCGACAAGCGTCAAAGACTGCCCGTTAGCGGCAAACCGCGCCAGTTCAGCCGTCAGTCCCATGTGAACCACTAGTAGGACCGAGGCATGTCGAGCACATGCTCGGCAATAAAGGCAAGCACCAGGTTGGTGGAGACGGGTGCAATCTGCTGCACCCGTGATTCGCGCCATCGACGTTCCACGTCATATTCGCGGGCATAGCCAAAACCACCGTGCGTCTGCATGCAGGCCTCAGCCGCGTGCCAGGCAGCTTCGGACGCCAGCAGTTTGGCGATGTTGGCATCTTCACCACACGGCAACCCGCTCTCGAACAATGCTGCTGCCTTTCGCACCATCATCTCTGCGCCTTGCATCTCGGCATAGGCACGGGCGATCGGGAACTGCACACCCTGATTCATTCCTATTGGGCGATCAAAGACGATTCGCTCGCTTGCATATTTCGAAGCGGTTCGAATAAACCACTTGGCGTCCCCAATGGACTCGTGTGAGACCAAAATGCGTTCGGCGTTCATGCCGTCGAGGATGCAGCGAAACCCCTTCCCTTCGGGTCCGATCAGATTGGCCACCGGCACACGAAGTTCGTCAAAAAAGATCTCAGTGGTGTTGTGATTGATCATGGCTGGCAATGGTCGCACTTCCATGCCGTGGCCGCGTGCTTCACGCATGTCTACAAGAAGAACTGAGAGCCCATCGGTCTTCTTGGTAACTTGTTCCAAAGGCGTTGTCCGCACCAGCAGCACCATCAGGTCGGAATATTCAGCGCGGGAAGTCCATACTTTTTGACCGGTCACGACGTAATGGTCGCCGTCTCGGATTGCGCGCGTCTTGAGCTTGGTGGTATCGGTTCCAGTTGTAGGCTCTGTAACACCAAACGCCTGCAGCCTCAACTCGCCCCTTGCGATCAAAGGCAGGTACTTGATTTTTTGGTCCACGCTCCCATGCCGCAACAAGGTGCCCATGGTGTACATCTGCGCATGGCAAGCAGCGGCGTAACAGCCGTTGTCATGACACTCCTGCAAGATGACACCTGCCGCGCGCAGGGGCAAACCGGCCCCACCATATTCCTCAGGAATGAGTGCTGCCAAGAACCCTGAGGCGGTCATCGCCTGGACGAACTCGGTCGGATAAGCTTCATGCTTGTCAATGTCGCGCCAGTACGCCGAGGGGAAGTCCGCGCAAATTCGGCGAACGCTTTCTCGAATCTCAGGATAGTCTTCTCCAAGTGTCACAGCGACTTCAGGCTTTTCGGTTGTTGATTTCATGTTGTCTTCTTCTCTGGATTAAATAAGTCTTTCATCGACACACCGATAGTGACGTGGCAAGCCTGCCCGCGCCAGCCCCCCATAGAAGGCCGCATTGGGGAGATTTCGACTAACAATGTCTCGGACTTCGAGCAGCTGATCGAGGTTAACGCCTGTTCGATATCCCATCGAATCAAGCAGGAAGCACAGGTCATCGAATACGATGTTGCCAGTCGCACCTGGCGCGAATTGACAGCCACCCAGGCCGGCCAGAGATGCGTCAAAGCGACGCACTCCGCACTCGAGGGCTGCCGTCACATTGGCCAACCCAAGGCCACGCGTATCGTGAAAGTGGGCGGCAAGAGGAAGGCTTCCCACCTCTGCGGCAACAGCTTTGAAAACTTCCCGCACTTGCCTGGGTCCGGCGTAGCCCACTGTGTCGGCAATCATCAGCTCATCAGCACCCGCCTCGGCCAGAGCCACGGCATACCGACAGACGTCGACAATTTCAATTTGACCTTCGTAGGAACAGCCCAAGGCCGTCGAAAGACCACCGAGCAGTCGAGGGCGTCTGTCCTGCGGAAGGGTCTTAAGCAGCCCCGCAATTCGGCTGAACTCCTCCACCGACTCCTCCCGCTCCCGGCGAACGTTCTTGAGATTGTGCGTACGGCTTACCGACATCACAAAGTTCAACGTGTGCACACCCAGGTCAACACCGCGCTGCGCCCCTTTGAGGTTGGGCACGAGCGCAAGCACTTCCAGGCCAGGAATGCGCAAGGCAGCCTCCACGACCTGCTGGGCATCGACAAACTGTGGCACCAACTTGGCAGGAACGAGCGAAGTGACTTCGATGCTGCGAACGCCTGCGGCGGCTTCCGCCTGGATCCATGCGATCTTCTGATCGCACGGAAAATACTCGGTAACATTTTGCAGACCATCGCGCAGACCGACTTCGCAGACCTGCACATCGACAATAGAGTTGATGTCCGCCATTTCAGCGAGCCTTAAAATCGGGCCGACGTTTTTCATTGAAAGCCCGAACTCCCTCAATTCGATCTTCCGTACCAACCAGCCTGTTGTAGGCCTCGATTTCGAATCGATAGCCACTGAGCAGGTCCATCTGCAGCCCATGATGGATCGACTTCTTGGCCTGCCGTATCGATAGGGGCGCATTGGCTGCGATGGTGTTCGCGATCCCCTTGACTTTGGACATCAGTTGGTCCCTATCTTCCAGAACACCGTTGAGCATGCCCCACTGCAAGGCCTGATCGGCATTGAAGGGCTCAGCTGTGAAGATGATTTCTTTAGCACGGCGCTCGCCCACCGCGCGAGCCAGCGTCTGGGTCCCTCCGCCACCAGGCATGATGCCCAAACGTACTTCAGACAAGGCAAATCGGGCGGATCTGACAGCGTAGGCAAAGTCACACCCCAAAACGGTTTCACATCCACCGCCATAGGCATGTCCATTGACGGCTGCAATGACGGGCACCTGACACTCAAGCTGCGTCATGAAGGATCGCTCGAACAGTTCGTGTTGTGTGCGCCACGCCTCATTGCTCATGCCATGGCGCTCTTTGAGGTCTCCGCCGGCGCAAAATGCACGATCACCAGAGCCGGTCAGCACTACGCACCGCACGTCTAAGGGTTCGCTTGCCAATCTGGTCCACAGATCCAGAGTGTCACGTCCCATCTGTGTACTGATCGCGTTGAGTACATCAGGGCGATTCAAGGTCACAGTCAAAACGCCATTTCGATCATGCCCGACGATGAGCGTCTGATAACTTGGAAACAACGGATTACCACTCATAGCCGAGATTCCTTTGAGGCAAAAATTTCACGTGTATGTGCGCCCAGTATTGGCGCCGCAGCGGAGGACGCCCGCCTGGATCCATCGAAACTGATGGGAAGCCCGACAAGCGGGATGCTCGAACCAGGAACCGTTTGTAGAATTCCAAGCGCGCTGGTTTGGGGGCTAGCGAGCATTTGCTCGACGTTCTGCACTGGCGCGCAGGGTATTCCTGCAGCATCAAACAGTTCCATCCACTTAGCACTTGTACGCTTGAGCATTTCTGTCTCAATCAGACCGTACAGGATTGGAGCATTGCGCACTCGATCCGGATTGGTCGCGAATCGCTCCTCGTCAGCCCACTGGGGATTTTCCAGAACCTGGCAAAGGCTGCGGAACAAATTGTTATTTCCCGCAGCGACAACCAGTTCAATGTCGGAGGTCTGATAAGCGCGGTATGGGGCGATGCCGACCTGACCAGACCCTGCTTTGCGTGGCAATTCGCCGGAACTCAGGAACTGTGCAGCCGGGATAGTCATCCAGGAGGCAGCCGTTTCAAATAGGGACACGTCCACTACTGCCCCGCGGCCGGACTCATGACGACCCAACAGTGCGGAGACGACTCCCAATGCCGCCCACATGCCGGTTCCCAAGTCAATGATGGAGGGTCCCACGCGAACCGAGGGATGCCCCTCCTCGCCGACGACGCTCATGATGCCGCCATAGGCCTGCATCAACGGATCGTAGCCAGGTTTTTCTGCCAGTGGCCCTTTGGATCCAAACGCGCCGAGATTGCAATAGATCAGCGTCGGTTTGCGCTGCAATAACGTCTGAGCTCCGAGGCCGAGAGAATCAGCTTGCCCTGGCCTTAAGTTCTGAATCACTGCGTCAGCGCGTTCAATGATCAGTGCAATAAGTCTCTCCAACTCCTCCGCGCTACGAAGGTTCACGACCACCGACTGCTTGTTGCGGTTGAGCGCCTGGAAGGTTGCGGCGGACCCATCCACGAATGGAGGCCCCCATTTGCGTGCGTCGTCACCTTGAGGCTTTTCAACCTTGATGACGTGGGCACCGAGGTCACTGAGGATTTGTCCCGCAAACGGAGCGGAGACACTGTGCCCAAGTTCGATGACCACTTTGCCACTCAAGGGCCCTAAATTTTCGTTGCGCTGCGTCACTGCTTACTCCGGCTGAATGCCAATGGCCTTGATAATCTTGCCGCGCTTCTCGTAGGCCGCCTTTTGCTGCGAAGCAAACTGCTCTGGCGAGTTGGCAACCACCATGAGTCCTTGCGCCTCCAATTTTGCCGTGCTCTCAGGCGCTGCCAGCGCCTTGACGATAGCTTCGTTCAAACGTGCTAGCACAGGCGCAGACATCTTGGGTGGACCGAAGAATCCCAACCACGAGGACATTTCGAAACCAGGAAGTGTCTCTGCGACAGTCTGGACCTCCAACAGGCCAGGGTAGCGCGTAGGCTCGGTGACAGCCAGGACTTTGAGCTTGCCCGCTTGCACATACGATGTGACGCTCACCAGACTGGCGAAAACCAATGGAATTTGACCGCCAAGAACGTCGACGACTGCTGGCCCACCACCCTTGTACGGAATGTGTGTCAGATCAATGCCAGCTTGCTCATTGAGCATTTCACCAGCTAGGTGATGCGGAGAACCAGTGCCTGAGCTTCCATAGCTGAGCGTGCCAGGGTGTTGTTTGGCATATTGAATAAGCTCGCGCACATTGTTTGGTGGAAACTTCGGATTAGCCACGAGAACAAGAATGTTCTTGGCGGCCATGGTAATGGGTGTTGTGTCTTTTATGACGTCAAACGGAAAATTCTTGAACAGATAGGGATTGGACGAGTGAGTCGCGTCTGTGCCAAGTAGAAACGTGTATCCGTCTGGCGCAGCCTTCGACACGAAATCTGAACCCAAGTTTCCGCTGGCTCCTCCACGGTTTTCAACCACAACCGGTTGCTTGAAGTCTTCACTTACCTTCTGCGCGACCATCCGAGCGACGATATCCGTTGACGCACCGGGCGGGTACGGAACCACCAACCGTATCTGCTTGGCGGGATAACCTTGGGCACATGCATAGCCATTGCCGAACAGCAACAGGGTCGCCACGACCGCGCGAAGTAGTTTGGTAAGCATATGTCTCCTGCAATTCTTGTTGCTATATCAGTTTCGCTGTGCGAAAATGTTTTCGTATATCGCAAATTGTCCGAGATCATGTCGACCAAGTCAATAGAGTCCACCCTACTGAATCGAGATTTCGTTACCGCACTCGCCCGCGGACTTGACGTGATTGGCGCCTTTGGCTCATTGACACCCGAAATGACCTTGAGCGAACTGGCGCATGTAACTGGGCTGAACGCCGCAACGGTTCGCAGGTCACTCATTACGCTTGAGCAGTTGGGATTCGTCCGCAGGAATCACCGTCAATTTGTCTTGGCTCCCAAGGTACTCACATTGGGAGCCAGTTACTTTGCTTCAATGAACCTCAAGGAGGTTGCCCAATACCACCTCGTCGAACTTGTCGAGCGGTTTCATGATGCAAGCTCGCTGACCGTCCTCGATGGCTTTGAAGTAATCTACGTGGCCCACGTGCCGTCCGATCAACGCGTTCGACATGGTCGGTCAGCTGGTTCCCGATTGCCTGCTCATGCCACGTCCACTGGACTGGTGCTAATGGCGAATTCTTCTCAGGAACATCGTGCGCAGATGCTCAAACAACGACTCCCGCAATACACCAGCCAAACACCAGTCACACCAATTGAACTCAAGAACCGTTTTGAACAGATACTTGTTGACGATTACGCCATCGCCCGCGACACGATCGAGTACGGTTCGATGTCTTTGGCGGTTCCAGTACGCGATGAAGACGGTCGTGTCATTGCCGCGGTCAACTGCACAACCGCGACCGCGTTGACCACCCCAAAGAAGCTGCTGAAGACGAGACTGGTCCCACTACAGGAAACCGCTCGAAAAATTGGTTTGATGCTCGCCAGGTTTCCTGCATTAGCTCACTCGGTGGTGGCTCACTGAATTCTTCAGGGCAATCCTGATGCCGCCGCGTTGTTGCGCCTGCATCTTCTATATCTCAATTTCGGGTTACGACCCAGCCTGACGACAGTTTCACACGAAAAGAAATTGATCAAGCGCAGCGGCCACCTGCTCGGGCTGTTCGTGCTTGTTGTTGTGACCAGAATCAGAAATGGCGACGACCTGACGGTTCTTGAAGCAATCCAGGCGCTGCTGCAATTGTTCCGGGCTGTTTGCAAAGCGTTGGCGGATTAGGCCTTGGTCGGCAATAAGCATCAAGACTTGGGCCGTGATCCGATGCCAACTGGCCATGGATTCTTCCACCCGGTAAAGCGCAGGTGACGGAATCTTATGCCACGGATCGCAAGCCATGGCTACCAGACCATCGTGCCTGGCATAGCTGACAGATCGAGACAA
>CAIYGK010000421.1 GCA_903925725.1 uncultured beta proteobacterium
AGCTTTGGTACAGCGGCGAGGCCCCCGAAATGCTGTCAGAGGTGAGGGTGCCGCCAAACGACCATTCGCCAGAAAGAGGCGCCAGGATGCTGAGCGCGGAAGCTTGTACCTTGATACGGGATGTATCCGGCTGACTGTCCTGGTAGTCCAGATATTTCAAGGCGATCGTGCCGTGCTCAGGCGCACTTTCAGCGTGAACCAGTCCAGTCAGCGGCAAGGCCAGCGCAGCGGTCATCAGGGCTGTGCGGACGGAACTGCGAGGTGCAGAGTCGATCAGCCGGCGCGAAGTGTTTTGAAAAGAGTTCATTGGTTCAAGTTCTTGCTTGCAGACAATTTCAGTTGCAACCGCATCCGCCGCCGCCGACTCCCGCGCCGCCGGAGGACCCCTCCTTGCTGCCGTACACATGCTCGGTAAATGCAGTATCCAAACGGTCGCTGTCAAAGGTCATCTCCGGCTTGGCCAGATTCCCCTTTTCCCAGGGACTGACCTGGCTGACATTGGCGCAGCCGCCCAACAACAGCACTGCAGTCGCAGTCAACAGGCCCATTGCAAATAGCTTCATCAGTGATCCTTGAGGTTCAGTGCCAGTTTGATCTGGCGTTCCAGTTCGCCGCGGTTTTCGTCGCGAAAACCGCTGTGCACCGACAGCACCTTGCCGTCCGGTCCAATCAGGATGGATGTGGGCATGCCTTTGACAGCGTAGCTGCGCGGCGTCTTTCCGCTCTGGTCAAAAGCCACGTCAAAGGCTGCCGCGTTGTCCCTCAGGAAGGCCTTCGCCTCGTCGGTCTTCTGGTCGACGTTGACGGCGACAATGCGCAGACCTTTGCCGCCGTAACGCGCATGCATTTCGTTCATCCACGGGAAAGACTGCTTGCATGGACCGCACCAGGAGGCCCAGAAGTCCAGGTAAACCGTCTTCCCCTTGTAGTCGCTGAGTTTGACGTTACCCATCCGACCGGCAAGGTCAAACTCGGGTGCCGATTGGCCATTTTCAACTGCAACTGCCGGCAAACCCATTAGCATGCTTATCAGCAAGGTGGCAGTTTGAGAATAGATTGTTTTCATAAGTCACGCGAAAATGTGGTTTGAAGAAAGGGGGCTTGCATTGACATTGTGGGAATTTTTCCCGATAATATAACCAACTTTCAAAATTCGTGCAGACTCAACTTGTAAAAGACTCGTAAAGATGCATACGACGCCTATCGTCAACTTTTCACATGCCGTGCCGCGCCGGGGGGACAAGTTCAGCAAATGATGACCGCGCTCACCAGATCCGCAGCCAATTCGCGACCGCAGAAAGCAGCCGGCTTGCCCGAGCCTGCGCTTGCGGCGCAAGCCATCGCGCTGGTGTTGCAACCACTGGCACGACTGATGATTGATCACGGTCTGCAGTTGCCCTCGCTCGTTGAACTGCTCAAGAAGGCGTTGGTGCAAGAGGCTGTGGCGGCCTATGGCCTTGCGGATAAGGGCAGTTCCGACACGCGCATTGCCTTGCTGACAGGCGTTCATCGCAAGGACGTTCGGCGATTGCGTGCCGAGCCTGACACCGCCGAGGGCGACAGCCCGATGGTGCCGGTGGCTGCGTCGGTCGTGGCACGGTGGATCAGTGAGCCGCGCTATCTGAATGCAGATCAGACAGCCAGGGCGCTAGCGCGCACGCCAGGCCGCGGTAACGATGGCGAGTTTGACTTTACGACGCTCGTGGCAGAGGTCAGCCGCGACGTTGGCGCTCGGGCCGTTCTCGACGAGTTGGAGCGCCTGGGCGTCGTGGAACTGCGCGAGGATGGCTATGTGGCACTCAAGTCCACTGCCTTTGTACCGCAAGAAGGACTGCGCGAGTCCTTTCATTTTCTGGCTGCCAACGTCAGCGATCACCTGGGTGCGGCAGTGCACAACCTCAAGCCTGGCCGGCAAAGTCCTGCCATGCTCGACCAGAGCGCCTTTTCACAGGATTTGTCGGCAGCACAGGCACAACAGTTACAGCAGCAGGCACGGCGCTTGTGGGCCAGCGCGCTGCAGCAGTTCCTGCAAACGGCGACCGTTGCCGAGCAGCGCAGTCAGAACGCGAAAGGCTCCAGGCATCGGGTGCGCTTTGGGGTTTATTTCCAGGATGCGGTACAGGCTGGGCCAAAGTTGGAACCGTCGGTCGGGACCACAACGAAAAGAATCAAAAGGAAGAAAGCGCAATGAGTCAGCCTGACAATCTCGATACGTGTCTGACGCGGCGCCAGTGGATCGTGCTCGCAGCGTCTGCAGTGACTTCAGGCTGTGGCGGAGGTGTGAGCACGGCCGGACTGCCGGGAACCGGCGGCACCGGCATATTTGCTCAAGGCGCCATTTCCGGCTTTGGCAGCGTCATCATCAACGCTGTCCGCTTTGATGACACCAAGGCCACCATACAACTTGATGGCCACGGCGCCAGTTCAGCGGATTTGCGTCTTGGTATGGTGGCCAGCGTGCAGGGGCAACTTGCAGCAGATGTCACCTTGGGCACAGCCAGCAATATTGACGTCTGGTCGATAGCACAGGGTGTGGTGACTCAACTTCGCTCTGGCTCG
>CAIYGK010000422.1 GCA_903925725.1 uncultured beta proteobacterium
AGCCGCCATCGTGTAGGTCAGCTTCGAATAACACTTCATCATGTAGGTCGGCAAGCCCGGCACTGAAATGGTGGCGCCGCACTTCATCGGACAGTTGTGGCAACTGATCAGGCGCGTGCGCACGTTCTCCTGGGTTTCCTTCCACTTCTGCTCGATTTCATGGGTCCAGAAATCCTTGCGCCGGGTACGCGAGTTGCCCCAGGTGAAGTTGGTGGTGTGCCATTCCTCATCGACGATGGCCATTTCCTGCGGCGAGCCCAGCCCCTGCAGAATCGGTGGCACGCCCTGGATCGGGTGCTCGCCGCGATACTTGATGTACTTCAGGACGCCGTCGCACAGTTCCATGTACTTGACCGGGTCGGCCACGTTGATGTCCTTGGTGCCGCGCACGGCAACCGCCTTCAGGCCCTTGTCGCCCATCACGGCGCCGATGCCGCCGCGGCTTGCACTGGAACGCCCCTGCTCGATAGAGGCAAAGAAGACACGGTTCTCGCCGGCCAGACCGATGGCGGCCACCTGAATGTCAGGGTCTTTCAATTCCCTGCGGATCGCTTCGGAGGTCTCGGTCGCGCCCAGACCCTTGAGGTGGGAAGCGTCGCGGATCTCGACCTTGTCGTTGTTGACCCAGAGGTAAACCAGTTCTTCGGACTTGCCGCTGATGACGATCTTGTCGTAGCCGGCGTACTTGAGTTCGGGTGCAAAAAAGCCGCCCATCATCGAGTACGCCATCAACTTGGTCTGCGGCGAGATGGTCGAAACGATGGTGCGATTACTGCCTGGCGCGGCCGTGCCACACAAGAGGCCACTGCTGAAGATCAGCAGGTTTTCAGGAGAGAAAGCATCCGTCTCCGCTGGAACCCGGTCCCACATGATCTTGGCATTGGTGCCGAGCCCACCCATGAACAAACGGGTGTCATTCGGGTCGGTTTCTACCCGGTCGATGCTGCCTCGAGTGAGGTCCACTTCCAGGTCAAACCCAATTTCTCCGTAACGCATATTTCTGGTCCTCTGTCAGACGGTGTTTCTGTCCATCAATCCTGCCCGCTGTGGTGCGTCGCCGTCAGGCGTGCTTCCAGCCTGGTGCGCGACGCGCCAGAAAGGCAGCCAGCCCTTCATTCGCATCATGTGTCTTCATCAGGCGGTCAAGGTAAAGGGTTTCAACTTCCTGCAGACGTGCGCGCAGGTTTCGAATCAGCGGTCCCCGCGCGGCGGCCACCGCACAAGCCAGTGCGGCGGCGCTCTTGGGCGCCAGATGCTGGTCAAAATACTGCAGGGCCGCGCTCTCTGGATCTTCTGCAACCGTCTGCACCAGACCCATGGCCTTGGCCTCGGTGCCGCTGACGGAGCGTCCCGAAAAAAGAAGGTCTTCGGCATCGCTCTGGTTCATGCGGTAGGGCAGCAGGCAGGAGGCGGCAGGGGCGAACACGCCCAGACTCATTTCGGGTTGTCCAAGCTTTGCGTCAGCCGTTGAAAAAATCGGACCACCGGCCAGCGCCACTTCCAGACCGCCACCCAGACACTGGCCACGCACCACGGTCAGGATAGGCAGCGGGAACTCGACCATGGTGATGATCAGGGCATGCAGCGCTGCGAGCATGCCAGCGCAGCGCTCGGCCAGATGTTCCTCGACGCTGGCGCCGAAGCTGAAATGCGGTCCTTCCGCATCGAGCAGCACGCCGCGCAAACCCGGTGATGCTCGATGCGCATCGAACGCTGCCTGCAGACACGCGATCATTGCCGCATCGACGATGTTGGCTTTCGGGCGGTCCAGGCGCAGGCGCAACAGGGCGCCGTCGCGCTCAAGCCAGACTCTGAGGGGGGAGGTATCAGCCATAGGTGCTTCTATTTCTTCTTTGCCTTGGGCTGGATCGAGTCATGCAGCGGGCCGACCCAGCTCTCACCGGCGGCCAGTTTCTGGCGTAGCAACACGAAATCGGCTTCGCGGTCGTCCTTGGTGCCTTCATTGAAAGCGGTAAACCCGGCGCGCGCTTCGGTCATCATGTTCAGGGCCAGCCAGGCGCGCGAGTTTTCCTTGTTCTTGTCCCAGGCTTCGAGCTTGGGCTTGCGCAGTTCTTCCAGCGTCTTGGTCGTGCAATCGGGGAAGGTCAGCAGGATCTTGGAGCACAGTTCCTCGACTCTCGCATCGAGCATGGACAGGTCCACCGTGCCGCGCGCCATCAGGGCCTTGGCCTCCTTCAGCGCGTCACCCGTCTTGGGCTCGCCGAAGCAGAAGCGGCCATGGTCGTCCACCATTTGCCTGGTCTCCACCAGGGGGTTCGCAACGAACTTGCCGTCTACCTTGAGCGCCGGTACTACATCGGTCAGGATGCCCATCCAGCTTGCCTTGTGCGCCGAGAAGGGTTCGCACAGCACGCAGGCCGCCATGGCGCGCTCGGCGCCGGCGATCACAGGCAGAAAATCGGTGGCGCCGCCAATCGGTGCCGAGCCATGCTTTGGGCCAGCCTGGCCAAAGCGTGCCAGATCCTGTGCCACCGAGAAATCGCAGGCCATGCCGATCTCCTGCCCGCCGCCAATGCGCATGCCATTGACACGGCAGATCACCGGCTTGTCGCACAACAGAATGGCGCTGACCATGTCGTTGAACAAGCGCATGTACTGACGGTATTCCTGCGGATGGCCAGCGTAGTATTCGGCGTATTCCTTGGTGTTGCCACCGGTGCAAAAGGCTTTGTCGCCAGCGCCGGTGAAGACGACGCAGACCACGTCGCGTGCGTTGGCGGCAGCGCGCATGGCCAGGATGACGCCCTTGACCATGTCAGTGGTGTAGGAGTTGTACTGGCTCGGGTTGTCCAGTGTGATCCAGGCGTTGAAGAGGCCAGGTACGACGCTGCCATCGGGCATGCGCGCCGGACGCTTTTCATACTTGACGCCGGGCTTGGAAATGTCATCGACCAGATCGTGGTTCTTGAAGTCGCGTGTCGCGGGGGAGGCTGTCATGGAACGATCTCCTGTGTGAGCAAGGGGTTTTGAAAAACGGGTAATCAGGCTGGCGTCAGGATCGCACGTCTCTTGATCTCGCGGTGGTGCACCGCGGGGAAGATCTGGTTGATGCTGTCCAGTGGATGCTCTTCGACAAAGGGTGCGAGTTGCACCTTGCCATCGAGCACCAGATCCAGTGCGGCCGGGTAGTATTCGGGCGGGCAGCCCCAGTTGCCCAAAGCGCGTGCGTCGAAGGCCATCAGATTGGACAGGCGGACTTCCACACGGTCCATCGTGAAGCCGACCACCGACAGGGTGGCGCCATGCACCAGCAGGCCAAAGGCGGAAAGCTGCCCGGCGGCGGTGCCGGAGCATTCAAAAATCTGCCACTCGGTGCTGCGCAAGCCGTTCTGCTTGGCAAAGCCCTGGATCGCGGACTTCAGGGCCTTGACGTCGTGGTTGCGGGCATTCAGTGTGAGTGACGCGCCGCCATTGGCTGCGATGGCGGCGAGTTTCTCGTCATCGACGTCGATCGCCACCACCTTGGCACCGAAGGCGCGCGCCACCTGAACGCAGTAGCCGCCGACGCCACCGGCGCCAATCACGATGGCCAGACTGCCTGGTGTGACGCCGGCGCGACGCACTGACTGGTAAGGCGTGGTGAGTGCGTCGGCGATGATGGAGACTTGCGCCAGATTCAAACCGATGGAGGCAAGGCGCTTCTCGTCGACTTCGCACAGGCCACGACCGGGAACCACGATGTGTGAAGCAAAACCACCCTGGATGTCGTTGCCCGGCATTTTTTGCGAGCGGCAGATTGTCTCCAGTCCGCGCTTGCACAAATCACACTCACCGCAGGGCAGCACTGCCGGAATGATCACCGCTTTGCCGAGCCACGCTTCCGCGCCGGCGCCAGCTGCCACCACGTGACCGCTGATCTCGTGCCCCAGGGTCAGAGGTAGTGCCATGTTGGTGCGCACACCGTCGTAGTAGTAACCCAGATCAGTGTGGCAGACGCCGCAACCGGCAATGGCCACTACTACTTCTCCGGCTGCCGCTGCAGCGCTGAAGGCGACCCGCTCGAACGGTTCGCCCGGCTTGTTCATTTGCCAGCGGTAGGCCTGAATGCTCATATCTTGTCTCCTGTTGATCAATTATCGTATATTAGTACCTAATTACCATCGGCGCCAGAAAAATTTTTGAAAAATGGATGGACCGTCGCTGATTTCAGTCAAACTCAACACATTTTCATCGGTACCGCAAGGTTTTAGATCGAAGGAGAGCAACTTGCAAGAACAAATTTCGGCCCCAACCAGTGTCTCCATTGCACTGGCGGGCAGCGGTGGCAGCGGCGTCATGACCGCCGGTACGGTGCTGCTGGCCGCCGCCGCCAAGGCCGGTGCCTATGGACTGATGGTCCGCACCAGCGGGCCTCAGATCCGGGGTGGCGAGGCCGCCGCTCTCGTGCGGCTGGGGCCACAACCCATCAGTTCGCTTGACGACGGCTTTGATCTATTGCTGGCAATAGACTGGCAGAACGTGAATCGCTTTGCCGACGAGATTGTGCTCGGACCGCGCAGCGTGCTCATCGGCGACCCCGACGAGGGTGAGGCACCGGACGTTTTCAAGGCCACGGGTGCACGTTACGTTCCCCTGAGCCTGAAGAAAATGGCAAAGGAAATACCGGGCTGCTGGATCAATATGCTGGCGCTGGGAATCTCCGGCACGCTGGCCGGCTTGCCGCTGCAAGCACTGCAGGATGCAGTGCGCGAGTCATGGAAAAAGCCTGACACGCTGGAAGCCAATCTGACGGCCGTGGCCAAAGGCGCGCAAGCCGCAGCTGCTGTGGCCCAGCAACTGGCGAACGATGGCGGACCGATGGCGCAACTGCAAGGTGGCGCTGCCCCGGATGGACGGCGCTGGATGATCAGTGGCAACGAGGCGGCCGGCTTTGGTGCGATTCGCGGCGGCGTGCGTTTTGTCGCGGCCTATCCCATCACGCCGGCGACCGAGGTGCTGGAGTGGCTGGCGCCCAAACTGATCGAGGTTGGCGGCACCTTGCTGCAGGCCGAAGACGAACTGGCTTCCATCAACATGATCATCGGAGCCTCCTATGGTGGTGTACCCTCGCTCACGGCTACTGCTGGACCGGGACTGGCCCTGATGACCGAGGCGATTGGTCTGGCCGTCGCAGCCGAGGTTCCCATCGTGGTGGTGGATGTGATGCGCGGTGGACCGTCCACAGGTATACCTGCCAAGAGTGAACAAAGCGATCTGTCTTTTGCCGTGAGTGGTTTGCACGGTGACGCGCCGCGTCTGGTGGTGGCGCCAAGCTCGATCTCGGACTGCCTCGGTGCGACACAGTGGGCAGTCCAGTTGGCCGAGGCCCTGCAGGCGCCAGCGATTGTGCTGTCGGACCAGTACATGGGGCAGTCGCGTGCCATCATCGACCGCCCTCTTGACAGCCCGGGTGTCACACAGCGCCTGACCGCGCCAGCGAACGCACCGGACTACAAGCGCTACCGCAACACCGAATCCGGCGTTTCACCGATGGCCATCCCCGGCACGGAGGGTGTGAGTTATACCGCGGATGGGCTGGAGCATTCGGAAGGCGGAATTCCCAGCAGCCAGTCCAAAGATCATGTGCTGCAACTCAACAAGCGCGAGCGCAAGCTGCTACTGCATGACTATGGTCCCTACTGGGCCGACGTGGAAGGCGATGCTGACGCCGTGGTGATCACGTTCGGTTCTACCTCGGGTCCGGCGCGTGAAGCTGTTGCCCGGGCCCGCGCCATCGGTGTGAATCTGCGCCTGATGGTGTTGCGTCTGTTGGCACCCGCGCAGCCAGCGCAGATGGCCGCGGCACTGCAGGGTGTCAAACATGTCATGGTGGTGGAGCAGAACCATGGCGCCCAGTTGTACCGCTATCTGCGCGCCTGGTACGACTTTGCGCAGCCACCCGCCAGCTACCATCGACCCGGACCCTTGCCATTGCGTCCCGGAGAATTGTTGAACGTCTTGCTTGAGTGGAGAAAAACCCAATGAACGAAATAGCCAACGATGTGGCAGAAGCACCCGTCCAGGTTCTGACTGCCGCCAACTTCAAGTCGAGCTATAAGCCGATCTGGTGCCCGGGCTGTGGCGACTACACGGTGCTGAGTTCGGTCACCAAGGCGCTGACCATCATGGGCGTGCCGCCGAAGGATTGTGCGGTGGTCTCTGGTATTGGCTGCTCATCGCGTATTCCGGCCTACACCACCTGCTATGGCTTTCACGGAGTGCATGGCCGCTCTCTGGCAGCTGCCACAGGCCTCAAGGTGGCACGGCCGGACCTGCAGGTGCTGGTGGCAGGCGGTGACGGCGATGGATATTCGATCGGCGGCAATCACTTTTTGCACGCCTGCCGGCGCAATGTGGACATGACTTACCTGGTGATGGACAACCATGTCTATGGCATGACCAAGGGGCAGCCCTCACCCACCACCGAACCCGATTGGGACTCCAAACTTTCGCCAGGCGGCACTGGTGTGCGGGTCTTCAACCCACCCGTGGTGGCGCTGGCCTCGGGCGCCAACTTTGTCGCACGGGCCTTCGCCGGCGATCTGCACGGCACGGCCGACATCATTGCCCAAGCCATGCGACATCCCGGCTTTTCCTTTGTTGAAATTCTGAGTCCCTGCGTTACCTTCCGCCCGGAACAGCGTGACTGGCGCAAGTTGGTGCGAGCCGCTGCCGTGCAAGCTACCGACGATGCGGGCCGCGCGGCGCGGCGCCTCATGACCGATGACGGACTGAATATCGGTGTTCTGTACGCTGGCAACCGGGCGCCGTATCAGGCCTGCGTGCGCGAGAGCCGAGGCGATGTGGCCGGGCTGGAAGCGGAGTTTGCGCTATGAATATCAATACCGACAATGCGGCAAGGCTGCCAGACACACTGGAACAGTTCATGGCGCAAGCGCTGCAGATGGAGCTTGATGCAGCCGAGCGTTACAACGAATTTGCCGACATGATGGAAACCCACAATAACGCCGAGGTGGCGCAGTGGTTTCGCAGAATGGCTGAAGTCGAGGGCAAACA
>CAIYGK010000423.1 GCA_903925725.1 uncultured beta proteobacterium
ACCCGGGCCCGAATTTCCAGACAACGCGTCTCAGCCCGCTTCATCTCTTTGGAGAGGCGCTGCTTCTCCATTTCCAGCATCGACAATTCCAGCAGCGCACCGGCCGAGGTCCGCGTACGCCGACCGTCCACGATGCCCCCCATGGTCTTGATCTGCTGCACTCCGCGCTTTTCGGTGACCATGATTTTTCTCCTTAGACAATCGCTTCGGCAACGTGGGCAGCGCTGGTGGCACGGCGCGAGGCAGACGTGGGCTTCTTGTCACTGGGAACGGGCACCAATGCGGGCAGCGGCGGACAGCAACGCGCGATGATTTCATCGAGACGCTCCAGACCAGCTACTTGCCCGTCGTGTGTGACTTTCAGGCAATCGGCGTTCAGCACGTCATGGCACAGTTCCCTGAACGATGGGTCGCTGGCGGATACAGCGCTGTTGCGCTTGGCCACAATGCGCCCGAGCATGATGCAAGCGCGGATCGTCGGGCGACCGTTATTGACACCGAGTCTGCGAAATTCGCGCACGATATCCACAATCGATTTGGACTGTCGCCATGGCAGGCCGGACTTGGCTTGCGTGATGGCCACTTCGGTCTCGTAGTCATGATGGCCGACCTTGATGGTGATCATGCGATCCATCAGTGCATCCTGGGTTTTGTGGACACCCGCGTACTCTTCCGGATTGCTGGTAAAGATCGCGCTGAACTGGGGATGCACCTGAAGGTAGCCATCTCCGCTTCGTGCGTCCGGCAATTCCAGCAAACGCTCTTCAAGAATGGACAGCAGGACGTTGTTGGCCTCCGGACGCGAGCGGGTGAACTCGTCATAAATCAGAGTGAAGCCGTACTTGCAGGCGGTGGTCAGGCGGTTGTCGCCCCACTGCTTGGAAACAGTCTCCTCCTGTTTCAACACCGAGTGAATGTAGTTATCCACGACCTTGGTAGAGCGGTAGCCGGTCTGCCCGCCAATCAGGTCAGAGCTGCCAAACTCGTCATCGCCATGAATCAGTATCACCTGGCGCCCCAGTTGGGCTGCCACGTGCATCGCCAAGGCGGTTTTGCCCGTGCCTGCCGGTCCGCTGAAATGAATCGGATAGCCAGCTCCGATATAGTCCAGCGCCCGCCCGGCGACACCCTGGATGTAAGGCGTTTCAACAAAGTTGGCTTTTTTTTCCAACGTCAATACTGTCAACTCTTCAGCTTCGCTCATCACACCCGCTCCTTGTGTTGGTTAAGACTTCGACTTACTTTTGCTTCTTCTTCAGCTTCGAAGCCTTCGCTTTGGCAAGCACTACCTTGGTGGGTGTGGCTTTGGCGGCAGCCTTCTTGGCGACCGGCTTGGGGGTCTCGCCACGCGGCGGTGCACTCGGCCAGGGTTTGCTGGCAACCGGCGCCGCTTTGACAACGGGCTTGACTGGGAGTTCCGTCTTCCTGACAACTGGCGGCATGGGCTCGCTGCGCTGCACCGCCGGCACCTTGACAACCGGAGCGAACCGAAGCACGCTTTTCATGACAGGCCGCACGACATGGGCACGAGAGCCCTGAAAACCATGCAGCATTTCAGCCAGTGACTGGGAGCGCTCACGCCGGCATTTCGCCAAACCAGCCGATTGAACCTTGGCCATATGGTGATGCGCCGTGGTGAAGGAGCGCATCAGCGCCGCCACGGCATGAGAGCGCTCGCGTCGATCTTTGGCCAGGCCAGCGCCTTGCAACTTGGCCATGCGCCGCAGCGACTTCGAAAAGGTCACGCGTTCTTTGGAAAATTCGTCAAACAGTTCGGCCACAGCGGCCCCCACTGCCTGTCTGGATTCGAGCAGACTGTTGCGCAGTTCGCAACGCATATTTCCGTGTTCCTGGCGGAAGACCTCACTCATTGCACTGGCATTCTGAAGGAGCTCCAGCACTTCAGCCGAGCGGCTTGCACGATCCGCAGCGAGTTCGGATTGCAGCGTCCTGGCCATCAGCAGGCGTTCCTGCTCAAAGGAGCGCAACGCACTGGCCGTTTCTGCCTTGATGTCGGCGACAGCCTGGACGCGCTCACGCGCTGCAGACGTACTAAACGGCACCTTGGATGCCGTGTGTTTCTGGAAGTTGCTCATTTCGATTCACTCCTCTTGGGCGCGCAGACTGCTGGGCGCTGGCTGACTGAATTCAATTAATCTTTGATTGCGCTGATGCGCATAAGACAAATGCTTTCTTTACCGGGAGAACCCTCCCGGCAAAGAAAACAGTTTGCACTAACACTTAGGCGGGAGCCGCAGCGCTGGATGTAAGGCCAATTGCCTCTGCATACTTGAGATAGGTCTCGACCGATGCGATCACGACCCGTGCCTCAATGGACAGCAGTTCAATACCGACCAATGACACTTTGACCCAAGCATCAATCACGATACCCTTGTCCAAGATGCGGTCAACAACTTCAGCCAAACTCGAAGAGTCCGTTGATTTTTGTACCTTTGCCATTTTCAATCTCCTAACGTATTGCACCCCTGTTAAACGCTTTCCAGACACGAAGTACGGGGCTAAACCCTTCGTTACATGCTGTAACGCACTGAACGTGCCAAGTACGCGGAGTCGGCAAAAACAAATTCAAATCGCCAAAAAATACCAAAATCAGACAAACATCAGCAGGCATGAATGCGTCTGCTTGACGGCGCTGAAGCCTGAGCTTCTGCTGAGACACAAAAACAAACAAAACTATGGAATGAATGCCACAGGTGGGGCCGCACGTACTAGGAATGCTGAGAAAAGTCTGACCTCAGGCCAGGCCCAGAACGCTTCGCACGGTGTTTCGAATTTCCTCGTGGCGGAAAGGCTTGGTCACAAAGGCGGCTATCAGACCGAGTGCCAGGCTGTCCTGAACCAGGCTATCGTCCTTGTAGAAATAGCCTGAAACCAAAATCACCGGCGCGCTGCTGCTGGTTTCGCTGCGAATCCGGCGCGCCAACTCCACTCCGTCGATGTCCCCGAGCTTGGCATCGAGCAAAATCAGATCGCAGCAATCATCCTTCAACCAGCACAGTGCCTCTGCGCCGCTGTTGGCGGTGGCAACGACAAAACCACTCTTCGTCAGAATCATCTTCAGCGCCCAGCGCACGTCCTCTTCGTCATCGACCACCAGCAGTTTGGGTGAAGGTTTCATCAGACGCTCACCATCAGTGGCAGACGTACCACCAGGGTACTGCCCTGGCCCTCGACACTGTTTTCCACAGCAATGACGCCACCATGCTGCTTGACGATGGTGTGACAGATCGACAGACCCAGACCGGTACCCTGTCCGACCGGGCGCGTGGTGAAAAAGGGATCAAAGATCTGACCCAAATGAGCCGCCGCAATGCCGCAACCGTTATCGCGGACGTATACCGAAGCCTGGCCCGCCTCACGGCGCGTAAAGACACTCACGTCACCGCCGTCCGGCAAGGCCTGATAGGCATTGAGAACCAGATTCATGATCACCTGCTGCAGCAAATTGGCATTGCCGGTAACCGGCAGTTCGGTTTCTGCGTAGTGTTCGATCAGATTGATCTTTTGCAGCTTGGCCTGCGGCGTCAAGACGCTCAGCGTCTCGCGCACCACAGTTACGAGATTCAAGGTTTCTGCCTGGTTGCTCGAAGGTGGACGCGCAAAGCGAAGCAGGTTCTCAATGATCATGGAGGATCGCTCAATGCCCTGCAGAATCTTGCCCACGCATTCCTTTTGGAAGGCCGGATCATCAATCGGATCAAGCAGAAACTGCGCTGCCGAAAAACTCACTGACAGTGGATTGCGCAATTCGTGCGCGATACCACCCGCCATGACGCCCAGGGCAGCCAATTTTTCGCTCTGGTAGAGATGCTGTTCCAGCGCCCGCCTCTCCACCAGATCGCTACCTACAGCAACAATGCCACTGACATGACCCGAGTCGTCACGGATGGGTGAAAAAGACCAGTCAACCGGAATCAGCGCACCTGTGGCAGCGATCAGGTTGATTTCAGCAAAGAATTCACCGACGCCGCCAGCGACCATCTGTTTAATGATGGTCGCCATGTCCTTGCTGCGACCGATTTCACACAGCCCACCCAGCAATTGCCCGCGCACCACGCTGCTGCGGTAGCCCGAGATTCGTTCGGCCGCGGAATTCCAGCTGGTGATGCACCCCACAGGGTCGGTCGAGATCACCAGATCGTTGGCACTCTCGACCACGCTCGCCAGATGCCGCTCGGCCATCCTGACTTTGGCGCTAAGCTGAAGCTTTTCGGTGATGTCGTCCATCACCAGCATGGCATGCTCCACTGCAGAGCCGGTCTTGATCGGAATGACGGTGTAAAAATAGCTCCGGATCGGCACGCCAGGTGCACGGTACGTCATCTGGGTGCCAGGCAGCCCGACGCCGGTATCAAAAACGCTGCGAATCTTCGCCTCCAACTGGGTGAATTCCAGAATGGCATCCGGAAACACCTCTCGAATGCGCTTGCCAACGGTGTTGCCCTCGGTACGTCTGGCCTTCTCGATGAAATTGCGGTTCGCCGATACCACACGCAAGGCCGGGTCGATCAGGATCAGCGAGAACGGAACGTTGCCCAGCAGCATGTGATAGAGCTTTTCATACCAGCCCTCGTCTTTGCCTGTGCTTGGGCTTGCTGCGCTGCCACTGCTGACAGGCGGCGCGACTGCAGCAACGGTCCTCTTCATGCGGCCACTTCGGACAGAGCCGGACAAAAGTTGTAGGGCGGCCAGGGGCCACGCAATTCCAGAATCAAGCCAATCGAAGCGTATGCATCCTGCTGCTGTGACAGGGCCGCACTGAACTCGTCCAGGATTTCTTCTGACAGCAGAAAGCTGCTGTTAAAGACCATGCGTTCGCTGCGTCCCGTGACGGCGCTGGCGTGCAGTCGCATGAACGTCGCCTCCAGGGCATACCGGCTCAGCGCCAGTTGCAGGTCATGGTTGACGCGTGTCAGACCTCTTTCCAGTGCGGCGTCAATCGTGGCGTCGAGCTGCTTTTGCTGCATGTAGCGCAGGCCTGGAGAAGGTGACAGCGAGGCGCGGCGCGCCAGAACCTCACTGTCCTCGGCGGCGATGATGTTGCGGGCATCCTGCTCCACCAGGTAGCCCTTGACGCTCCATTCGCTCTTGCCGCGCAGTTTGTCAAGCCCGAGCTCCATGGTTGGACGGTGGCGCTGCAGAAAATCTTTCAAACTGGCGCGGCCATGATAGAGGGTGCCGAACTTGACGGGAAGTACCGGTGAGTGCGCCATGGTCCGCGCCACGACCGCCTCATGGCGTGTTGCACGCGCACCGATCCACTCCAGCGTCTGCAGGTTCTGTTCCGAGAAATCGGCAATCACGACTTCGCTGATGACCGCGACAAGGTCACCGTCGCACAGTGCCGTCACCGGATAGCCTTCATCGACGCCCTGCAGCACCGGACCCAGCAAGGCACCGTTGGCAGCAAGGCAATCTGAGCGCGCCAGGCAGTAGAGGTACACACCTGTCACGAGCGAAATTCCTTGCGCGCAGCTTCAAAATGGTGGCGCTGTATCTGCAGTGCCGCCAACTTCCCCTTTTTTGAACCCGCCCCCGGACTTTGCGCAATGCGATCCCGAATTGCGTTCAGCGCCGCGCGGTTGCAGATAGCCCCGAGATCAGCTCCGCTGAGGCCCTGTGTGTCCAGCGCCAGTGCCTGCAGATCGACGCCCTTGGCCAGCGGCTTGCCGCGCGCCTGCACCTGCAAAATTGCCCGGCGCTGCGGCTCGTCCGGCAAGCCGATCTCGATCGTCACATCAAAGCGCCCTGGTCGAAGCAAAGCCGGGTCTACCATGTCGGGTCGATTCGTTGCGGCCAGCACCAAGACGCCGGCGAGTTTCTCGACGCCGTCGAGTTCAGCCAGAAACTGGCCCACCACGCGCTCGCTGACACCCGAGTCCGAAGCGCCGCTGCCACGGCGCGGCACCAGGGCATCGACCTCATCGAAGAACACCAGACAGGGTGCGGCCTGCTTGGCCTTTTGAAAGACCTCGCGCACGGCGCGCTCGGACTCCCCCACGTATTTGGACATCAGGGCCGGTCCCTTGACCGAAATGAAGTTGACCTGAGTGGCGCTGGCGGCCGCCTGCGCCAGCAGCGTCTTGCCGCAACCTGGTGGTCCACACAGAAGCACCCCCTTGAGCGGCTTGATGCCGGCGGCCTCGAACAGTTCGCCGTATTGCAGTGGCCATTCGAGCAGCTCACGCAGCATGCGCTTGGGTTCCTCCAGTCCACCCACGTCGTCCCAACCCGTGTTGGGAACTTCGACAAAGACCTCACGCAGTGCGGACGGCTCAACGTCGCGCAACGCCGCCAGAAAATCATCCTTGCAGAGTTCCAGCTTTTGCAACGATTCATAGGGCAAAGAGGCTTGCGCGAAATCAATCTCAGGCAGAATGCGGCGCACACAAATCATGGCCGCTTCGCGACACAGTGCTTCGAGATCTGCGCCGACAAAACCGTGCGTGATGTCGGCCAGCCTCGCCAGATCAACATCGTCGGCGACGGGCATGCCGCGGGGGTAGATTTCAAGAATCGCCAAACGACCATGCCGGTCCGGAATGGGTATCCCGATCTCGCGATCAAAGCGCCCGGGCCGGCGCAAGGCCGGGTCGATGGCATTGGGGATATTCGTAGCCGCAATGACGACCACTTGACCACGCGCTTTCAGGCCGTCCATCAGACTCAAGAGTTGGGCCACAACACGGCGCTCAACCTGGTGTTCACCCCCCAGACCTTCACGCTTGGGCGCAATGGAGTCGATCTCGTCGATAAAGATGATGCTCGGTGCCTGTTTGGTTGCGTCGTCGAACAACTTGCGCAGAAAGCCTTCGGACTCGCCGTAAAACTTCTGCATGATCTCGGGACCGCTGATCGAAAAGAAGTGCACATCGGTTTCATGCGCAACGGCCCGTGCGATCAGCGTCTTGCCACAACCGGGCGGTCCGTACAGCAGCACCCCCTTGGGCGCATCGATTCCAAGCCGGACAAACACTTCAGGAAAGCGCAGCGGCAGCTCGATGATCTCGCGCACCCGCTGCACCTCGCGCTTGAGGCCGCCTATATCTTCATAGGACAGTGCGGTTCGTCCTGTCGGACTGGCCTTCGCCTCGGACTGTGCCGGCCCCACTGACAGCAGCGTGTCTGGCGCAATCAGCACCGGGCCCTTGGGCTTGGTCTCACGCACTAGAAAGTCTAGTGACCGACTTCCGAACAGGGTGCCTCTGATGCGGTCGCCCTCCAATACCGGCAATCCGTCGAGCCGGGCACCTATGTATTCCAGGTCGCGGTCCGACAAACCAGGTGCGGTCGGAGAAAGAACGATGCGCTGAGCCGCCTGCGCCTTCACCTTGTGAATTGACACGGCATCATCGAGCGCCACCCCGGCGTTGACACGCGAGAGTCCGTCAAGCTGAACCCTGGTCGCGCCACGATCATCCTTGTAGGCCGGCATCAGCTTGCATACTGTGCGACGCTTGCCGCTGATCTCGACGATGTCGCCAATTTCCAGCCCCAGCGCCAGGATATCGCTTGGATCGAGTCGCGCAAGTGCGCGCCCAACGTCCTTGCTCAGCGCCTCACTGACCTTGAAACGCAAGCCCGCCTCTTCGGTTTTCTTGTTTGTCATTTTTTCTTGCCTTTCTTGCTCAGCGCAATTTCAAGAATGCCATTGCGGCAATGAAAGCTGAGCTTGTCGGCTGAAAAACTGGCCGGCAACAGCATTTCCTTTCGGTAATTGGGGTGCCCGCTTTCGGTTGTGATGAGCAGGATGTCATCATCAAGCTCCACCTTCACATTGGCTTCCTCGGTCCCTGGCACTTCGACCACGATCAGCAGGCGACCCGGCTCATCAAACAGATCGGCCATCGGCTCGCGGATCTCGCGCACCGCGACCAACTTTCCCTCTTCGTCCTTGCGGATGTTGCCAAAAGGTTCGACTCTCGGCCCTTTGTCGCCGATACCGGATTTGATCGTGAAGCCAAAGACTCCCTTGGCGTTCTGATCCGATCCCAGCTTGAACTCGCCACTCTTGCTCAGGCTGCCACCGGACTGCTCGGCTTCCTGGGCCAA
>CAIYGK010000424.1 GCA_903925725.1 uncultured beta proteobacterium
CATTTCGCGCCATCTGGCGCTGCTGACCAAACACGGTCTGGTGGCACGCGAGAGCCGGGGTACCAGCGTCTATTACCGGATCGCCGATGAGTCCATCTACGCACTGTGCGACCTGGTCTGCGGCAACATCTCGCGTCAGATGGAGCGCACAACCAAGCAGCGACAGGCCTTTGTGCAGGGGGTTTAAGCGAGAAGCCGCTGCTCAGGCCGTCTGCCAGATGATCTTCTGACCCGAGTTCACCCAGCCCTCGTACTGCGTCGCGTAGAGGTCCTCAATGCGGTTGCGCTTGACCTTGAAGGTTGGCGTGATGACGTCGTTTTCCACTGACCATGGCGTTGCGATCACAACCAGACAAGCCAGTTGCTCGTGCGGGTCCAGTGTTGAATTGATGTCCTGCAGGTGTGCCGTGAGAGACGCTTGGAGCGCCGCTTTGGCCCCCGGGTTGCCGATCTTTGCCACCGCATTGGCGTTGAGTAGCACGATACCCAAGGGTTGACTCAGGTTGGCGCCCGTCACGACGCAGGCTTCCAGTGCTTCATGCATCACCAGGCGATCCTCGATCGGTGCCGGGGCGACATACTTGCCCTTGCTGGTCTTGAACAAGTCTTTCAGACGTCCGGTGATATGCAGGCAGTTCTGCGCATCGACGAAGCCCTTGTCGCCGGTACGAAGCCAGCCATCATCGGTGAAGACGCCACGGCTCATGTCCGGCTCCTTGTAGTAGCCCATCATCAAGGCTTCGCTGCGCATCTGGATTTCACCCGTCTGTGCATCAATTCGCGCCTGGACACCGGCGTAGGCCGGACCGACGCTGCCTTCCTGATTCTTGCCTGGCAGTGTCAGGTGCGACAGCGCCAGGTTCTCGGTCATGCCATAACCTTCGTTGATGGGGAGACTCAGCGTGCGGTACCAAGCCAGCAGGGCCACTGGCATGGGCGCAGCACCGCCGGCGGCGAGGCGGCACTGGTCCAGGCCCAGGGCCTTGAGCAACTTGCGCCTTAACAAGCCGCCCAGCAACGGGATCTTCAGCAAGAGCTGAAGTGTGGCGGGTGGCACCTTCTCGTGCACACCCTGCTGGAACTTGACCCACAAGCGAGGCACCGAGAAAAAGATGGTGGGGTGGGCGCGTTGCACGTCGGCTGTGAACGTGTCGAGCGAATCGGCAAAGAAGACATGCATCGCGGTGCGCAGCCAGCCGTGTTCCACCAGCACACGCTCCACCACATGGGCCAGTGGCAGGTAAGACAACATGCGGTCTGACGTTGCCATCGGAATGCGTGCAATACCCTGGTCCAGCGCCCAGGAAAAATTGTCGAAGCTGTGCATCACGCCTTTGGGCAGGCCGGTCGTGCCAGAGGTGTAGATCAAGGTGGCAAGTTCCTCCCCACCGCGCAGTGGCGTGCCCTGGAGCGGTTCGGTGCGGCTACAGATCGCGTCCCAACTGTCGAAGCGCTGACGAACATCTGCGGGTGACAAGGCGTAGCTGATGCAGGGCAAGTCGTCGGGCATACCGGCTTTCATGCTGCCCCAATCGTCAAGCTTGCCGACAAAACAGGCACGCGCCTCGCTGTGCACCAGTATCTGGCGGACTGTGGCGGACGCCAGCGTCGGGTAGAGCGGAACAGAAACATAGCCCGCCATCCAGATGGCCAGGTCACTCATCAACCACCAGGCGCAGTTCTTCGAAAGAATGGCGACCTTGGAGCCAGGCTCCCAAGCTTGGGACTTCAGGTGCGTAGCCATGCGCCGCACCTGGTCCGCCACCTCGGCCCAGGTGAAGTCCTGCAGCACACCCTTGCCCATCGGCTGCGTCAATGTGACACTCGCCGGTGTCGCTTCTTCCCAGTGGTACAGACGTTGCAGCGCTAAAAATTCTGCCGGTACAGTGTTCATGATGATTGGCTTCCTTGTCAGCGCATTGTTGAGCCAATTATTTCGATAGCCATTGACGTGGGGCAATTTATCGTATATTCCCAACCAAACGACAAGAAGCCTATGACTGATTTCCTACTGGAGGCAAATATCAAATGACAAAGCGTTCAGTCAAGAAAATTCATTCCGAACTGGAGCGGCCTGACGAAATTTTTGAGTTCGCCGCCGAGTTGTTCAAGATCATGTCAGCGCCCATGCGGCTGAAGATCATCAGTTGCCTGTGCGACGGCGAGCAGAACGTCAGCTATCTGCTCAGCCATATCGAAACCACGCAACCCAATATGTCGCAGCACCTTAATGTGCTCTACAAGACCGGCGTGCTGGGACGGCGCCGCGAGGGCGTTCAAATCCTTTACCGGATTATTGACGAGAGGGTTCCGGCGCTGTGCCGCGCAGTCTGCGCACAAGTCGAAACCAGGGGCAAGTCGTAGCACGACAGAGAGTTCACGTGACAGAGTGATTGGATGCGTCCCTCTAACCTATATATACAGATATGTTGATATAAATCAGTAAGCATATTCGCAGTTGGCAATAGGATAAACCCGTAGTGCAGATGAGCGCAGTGCGCCAATGCACCAAGGTTTGTTTAGCGAAGGAAACTCTGATGCGAATTCGATACTTGATGGCTGCCGCTATGGTGGCCATTTTTTTTGTCGCGGCGGCGCCGGCAGTGGTGACAACAGCTCCGGCCAAGTTGCTCAAGTCAACCGCTGACCACAGCAAGTTCAAGGAACTCGATCGCGAATTCGCATCCGGACCTGAGGTCACCAAAGCCTGCCTGAGCTGTCATACGGAAGCGGCCAAGCAGATTCATCAGACGCAGCACTGGAAGTGGGAGTTCATCAACCCCGACACCAAGCAGGTGCTCGGAAAGAAGCACATCGTCAACAACTTCTGCACTTCTGTGAAGTCCAATGAAGCTGCATGCAACAGCTGCCACATTGGTTATGGCTGGCGCGATGACACGTTTGACTTCAGCGTGGAAGAAAACGTCGACTGCCTGGTTTGCCACGATCACTCGGGCAAGTACACAAAGCCATCAGGCTTTGCCGGCCTGCCGGTCACCAAGGACACCGAGTTTCCGGCGGGCTCCGGCAAGATTGTGCGCGGCATCAATCTGAAGGAAATCGCCAGGAAGGTCGGGCCAACCACGCGCAGTACCTGCGGTGTCTGCCACTTCAACGGCGGCGGCGGCGATGGCGTCAAGCACGGCGATCTTGACACGTCCATGGAAAACCCCAGCCGTGAACTTGACGTGCACATGGATGCCAAGGGCCTGAACTTCTCCTGCGCCACCTGTCACAAGACCGACGACCACAAGGTCTCGGGTAGCCGCTACGCACCAACGGCCAGGGACAAGGCGCCAGCACACATGCGCGGGGAAGCTGACAAGACCAATCCGGACACCTGCCAGGCCTGCCACGGCCAGGCGCCGCACAAGGCCGTGCGCCTGAATGAACACACCGCCAAACTGGCCTGCCAGACCTGCCACATCCCGGCCTTCGCGCGCGGCGGACAGCCGACCAAGATGTCCTGGGACTGGTCCACCGCCGGCAAGCTCGACAAAGACGGCAAGCCCATGATCCTCAAGGACGATGATGGCTACGACAAGTACATGACCATCAAAGGCGACTTTGTCTGGAAGGAAAACGTCAAGCCCGAATACGTCTGGTTCAACGGAAGGAACCACTACACGCTGGTTGGCGACAAGATCGAAAAAGGCGACAAGCCGACGCAGATCAACCATTTCGAAGGCAGCGCCACTGACGGGAAGTCGATGATCTGGCCGATCAAGTTGTTCCGCGGCAAGCAGCAATACGACCCGATCAACAAATCGCTGGTCATCACTCATCTCGCGGGCAGCGATGGCACCGCGTTCTGGAAGAACCTGGACTGGGAAAAGGCTGTTACTGCCGGTATGGCAGCGGGTGGTGTCAAGTTCTCCGGCAAGGTCGACTTCATCGACACCGAAAGCATGTGGCCGATCACACACATGGTGGCACCCAAAGAGAAAGCGCTGGGTTGTGTCGACTGCCATATCAGCAATGGTCGACTGGAAAAGATCGACGGCATCTACATGCCGGGCCGCAGCCGCGACCATGCGCGCTGGCTCGAGATCGGTGGCTGGGCGGTGGCCTTGCTGACCCTGCTGGGTGTCCTTGGCCATGGCCTCGGTCGCGTCGTCGCCCGCAAGCGCAACAGTTAACCGGAGAACCCTCATGTCACGCGTTTATCTCTTCAAGCCTTTTGAGCGCTTCTGGCACTGGTCCCAGGCGCTGCTGGTCATCTCGATGCTGGTGACCGGCTTCGAGGTCCACGGTACTTATCGCCTGTTCGGCTTCGCGAAAGCTGTGGACTATCACACACTGGCCGCCTGGACCCTGGTTGGTCTGTGGATCTTTGCCATCTTCTGGCATCTGACCACGGGCGAGTGGCGGCACTACATCCCCACGCTGCAGAACGTCGCTGCCATCGCCAAGTACTACTCATCGGGCATCTTCAAGCATGAGCCGCACCCCTTCCGGCCGAGTCTGAGCAACAAGCACAACCCTCTGCAGCGACTGACTTACCTGGCGGTGCTGACCTTGCTCAGTCCCCTGATCTGGTTTACGGGTTGGCTCTACCTCTTCTATGCGAGTTGGGCGGCTTGGGGTCTGAGCGGTTTACGACTTGAGTGGATTGCCACGGGCCACACGTTGGGCGCCTTCCTGATGCTGGCCTTCCTGATCTCGCACCTTTACCTCTCCACCACGGGGCACAAGCTCACGTCGCAGATCAAAGCCATGATCACCGGCTGGGAAGACCTCGGTGATGAAGCAATGTCGGGCAAGCACAGCTAGCCGGCATCAACGATTTTTATCTCAACTTTCCAGGAGAAATTTATGAACAAGGTATTCAAGATGAATTTGCTGGCAGCACTGATTGCCGGCATGCTGGTGCCTTTGGCGGCAAGCGCCGCCGACGCGGATCTGATGAGCCGCATCGACTCGCTGTCGCGCGAACTCGAAGCCTTGAAGAGCCAGGTCAAGGCCAATGAGGCCAAGGCCGCGCAAACCGCGCAGCAGGTCCAGGCGGTTGCTGCCAAATCCGACGCAGCGGCCTTGGATGATCTGAAGAGTCAGGTCACCAGACTCGAAGGCAAGTCACTCGGCAAGTGGCTGACGGTAGGTGGGGACTACCGCTTCCGCGTGGACTCCCTGTTGGGCGAAACGCGGACCTTCACGGATGCCAATGCCACCTTTGCGAACGTCCAGCAAAAACTGCAGGCTGACTTTTTTGCCAATCCATCAGCCGTGGCAGGCTCATCGAGCTATTTCGGTGCACCGCAGGCCGGTGGCATGTCCACCGCCGGCGCCTTGAGCGGACTGATGAATTTTTCACAGAACATGAACAAGGTCGTAACCGTCGATCAGGCCAACGCCTTCCTGGCCAATCCGATGAACGCCGGCATGGTGCAGGGCATTGGCGCCTTTGCTGCCACCGTTCCAGCGTACAAACCCGAGAACAAGAGCCTTTACAGCAACCGCTTTGGTATCGATCTGAACGCCAAGGCAACGCAGGACGTCAGCGTCACCGCGCGACTGCAGATGTACAAGGTGTTCGGTTCGCAGGATGACTCGGCGATTGTCAATGCTGGCAGCGCTCCCTTCTTTGCTGACCGTGTTGGTGTCTTTGACGGAACGCTCAGCCATGTGCCTTCGAACAGCTATCTGAACGTTGATCGCGTCTATGCGACCTGGAGCAATATTGCTGATAAGGAAATCTGGTTTTCTGTCGGACGTCGACCAACCACCAATGGCGCTCCGAGCAATCTGCGTCTGAACAATCCACGCCCTGGCAACGGTGGTACGCCGTCCTTGTTGATCGACTACGCCTTTGACGGCATGACGCTGGGCTACGCGCCGGATATTGACAGTCTGCCCGGCGCCTATGGCAAATTCTGCTATGGCCGCGGCTTTGAGAGTGGATTCAGCAAGCCGACTGGCAACTCGCTGGTCGACACCGACATGGTTGGTTTCTCTGTCGTTCCAATTGACACCGATCCACTGCGCGTCTGGCTGATGTGGGACCGCGGTATCAACATCTTTGATGCACCGACCATGAGCAAGACCTATTTTGGTGACACCGCCGCCAAGGTCAACCTGGGTGACATCGATTGGTTTGGCTTTGGAGCCATGAGCACTATCAAGAAAGTCGGCCCTGGCGATCTGACGGTGTTCGGTGACGTGGCCATGAGCGTCACACACCCGAACAACAACGTGTCGGCCCAGTTCGGTTTCCAGGGTCTGATGACGGGTTCCTTCTTCAACCCTGAAGCACCAAGCAGCAAGACCGGGAATGCGTTCTACCTTGGCATGCGCTATGACCTTCCGTCGAAGACCAAACTCGGCCTGGAATATAACCATGGCTCGAAGAACTGGATCACCTTCGCTCCCGCCTCTGACGACATGTGGACATCCAAGGTCGGCACGCGTGGCGATGTGGTTGAGGCCTACATGATCCAGGAACTGGACAAGGCACCGATCTCGTCTTTCTTTAGCCGCGCCTACTTCCGTCTTGGTGTTCAGCGCTACCACTTCGACTACACCGGTAGCAATAACTGGGTTGGTGCACCGGTCGAGATGAGCAGCGTCAATGGCCAGATGATGACGACCACGCCACTGGATAACGCCACCAACGTTTACGCAACCTTTGAAGTCAAGTTCTGATCCCGTTCACATCTTTCAGGAGTTCACCATGAAATCTAAACTTTCCACACTGATTCTGACTGCTGCGCTGGCTTTGTGCGGTGCAGCCCTCACTGGCAACGCTTTCGCAGATGAAGGCAAGATGGTTGGCCCGGTCACCAAGATCAAGCTGGCTCCGGACGGCAAGTCCGCGACTGCCATTCTGAAGGACGCCAAGACTGCAGAAGCAGTCACGATCACCGTTACCGACGACCTGACGCTCGACAAATTCAAGGACAAGCGCATTGTCGAGGGCGACGAAATCCGGGCCCGCTGGGACAAGGACGGCAAGAACACGGCCAAGTCATTCAAGAAGACGGCTGGCTGCTGAGCAGACAGACTGCACGACCCGCGTTGAACGCCAATTTGGAGAGCTAGTCAATCATGAAGAAATCAACACTTTTACCACTTGCCATGGCGCTGGCGCTGTGTCTTGGTTACACCTCGGCATCCCTCGCCGAAGAGGTGACAGGCAGCGTCAAATCCGTGACAAACACGGCCCGTTCAGTAGCGCTTGAAGTTGCCAACAAGGGCGTGCTGGTGTTCAAGTTTGACGCTGCAACCCAGTTCAAGAATGCCAGCTCGGCCAACGACATCGTCGCAGATGAGGTACTTACTGTTGATTACTCCCGGGTTGGAGCGGAAAACCTGGCAAAGACCATTACCAAAGTGATTGCACCCTTGCCTTCCGGCGTGACGCGCATTGCTGCGGCAGAACTGATGCAGTTGGTGAAGAAGGGCGGCGAGAGTTTCGTACTGATCGACTCGCGTCCCGCGGGTCGCTACATTCAAGGGCATTTGCCGGGGGCTGTGTCTGTCCCATTCAACGAGCTTGAGAAGGAAGGTGAAAAGCTGCTGCCCGCAGACCGCGCCAAAACCCTGGTCTTCTATTGCGGCGGACTCTCCTGCATGCTCAGTCCGAAATCGGCGACCATCGCAGTGAAGCTCGGATTCAAGGATGTGCGGATGTATCCCGAGGGCGAGCCCGGCTGGAAGAAAATGGATTACGCCACAGAGTCCAGTGTGTCCTTCATCAAGAGCGGCAACATTGTTCTGGTTGACTTGCGGCCGGCAGAGAAAGCAGTAAGTGGCTATATTCCCCGCGCCGTCAATATCCCGGCTGCCAATCTGAGAAACGCCGAAAAGCAGTTCCCCGAATTTCATGGTGCGGTCATCGTCTTTTATTCAGACAAAGATGACGAGGCGAACGAGGCGCTTGAGTGGACACGGGAGTGGGAGTATACGAATGCGACGGTCTTTCCTGGGGGTGCCAAGGCATGGCTTGCGGCCGGCAATCAGTTGGTGACAGGTGCGGCGCCGACCAGGATCAACTATGTCCGCAAGTTGGCTGAAGGCGAGGTGTCGATCAAGGACTTCGAAGAAGCCGTCAAAACCAAATCGCATCTGGTGATCGATGTCAGAACAGCCGAAGAATTTGCCAAGGGACATATCGCCGGTGCCCTGAACATTCCGGCTGAAGAAATGGCCAATCGCTTTCCCGATATTCCTGCCGGCAAGCCGGCGCTGTTTCATTGCTCATCGGGCACCAGGGCCGAACTGGCTTTTGACGTCCTGAAGGAAAAGGGAATCAAGGTTCGCTACCTCAGGGCCAATGTGGAGTTCGGTCCCGGCGACAAGTTCACGATCAAGGAGTAGTCTGGCGCGGCTATTTGCATATGCTGTGTCGTTCCCTGGTTTGTCTGCTGTTCTTACTGCTGCCGCCGGTCCTGGCAGCGCAGGATCTTCCGGTCGGATTTGATCCGCAGCGGGATGCTGCCAGGGACTTGGCGACGGCTCAGAACCAGGCGCAGACCACGGGCAGGCGTGTATTGGTCGACGTGGGTGGACAGTGGTGTGGCTGGTGCCGAAAACTTGACCGGTTTATTGCTTCACAGCCGCAAATCAAGACCTTGATTGATAACCACTACGTGTGGCTTAAAGTGAACTATTCAGCCGAAAACAGGAACACGGCTGTGCTCTCCAGGTGGCCCAAGCCTAGAGGTTTCCCCTACCTGCTGGTGCTGGACCCAAACGGAAAATTGCTGCACGCCCAGGGCGTTGGAGGACTCGAAACCGAAACAGAAAACGAGGCTGACGAGGATTACGACGCCGGCCGGGTTATGGCGTTTCTCAAGCGTTACGCCATTGCGGCAAAATTCCGTCGCTTGCCGTTGTAGCGGCTTAGCCTCTTGTTTCGCGAAACCGAAGCCGGTCAGTCCAATTGGCGAGTTTGGACGTCAACTCCTACCTCGAATGTGGAAAGCTGACTTCCCCAGAGCGGAACAAACATCAACATGGCTATTTCAGTCTCTGTATGAAACCGGTCGTCACGTCTTCCACCATCTTGATGACGCTTGTCGCGTAGTAGTCGGAGCGTATGGTCGTTGCGTATGCACTCCGGGTATTGAGCTGCGTGCCAAAGCCG
>CAIYGK010000425.1 GCA_903925725.1 uncultured beta proteobacterium
AACAGGCCGCCAACGAAGCCGATGGCCAGTGCCCACTTGATGCCTTCCCACAGCAGGCCTGGCGACACGGCCAGATTGAAGCTAAGCTTGCCCACCGAACCCGCAGCCATAGTCGAAGCCTCGAAGCCGTTGAACAGGAGCCAGGCCACCAGGCCGCCAATGAGGCCGCCCAGCAATGCCAGTAGCGTAGTCTCCAGCATCACCGCCACAACTACCGGCATGCCGCGAAAACCGATGGCCCGTAGTGTCGCGATTTCGCGTGAGCGCGACGCCACAGCAGCAAACATCGTGTTCAACGCGCCGAAGACCGCGCCTACCGCCATGATGGCACCGACCGTGATACCGATGATGCGCAGTATCTGGGTCATTTTTTCAGATTGCTTTGCAAAGAATTCGAGCGTCGTGCTGGCTGTGACCTTGAGCTGCGGGTTGGCCTCCAGCGCCGTCTTGAAACCAGCGAACTCTGCGGAACTGTTCAGTTTGACCGTGGCGGAATTGCGGCCGCCGCCACGTCCGTAGCTGTCGTTGACTACATTGGCATCGGCCCACAACTCCGACTCCATTGCGTCGCCAGAGGCAAAAATACCCACGACGGTCCAAGGTTGATTGCCCAACTTGAGCGTGGCGCCTACCGTCAATCCAGTGAACTGTCGCACGGCGCCCTTGCCGATGACCAGTTCGCGAAGACCGGCCTGAAAACGCCGACCCTCGATGATCTTCACATTGGGGCGCACTGCAAAGGCAGCCTCGCTGACACCGCGCACCTGGGCGCTACCCTCCTCGTTGCTCTTGGAGCCTTTGACCGGCAGGTTGGCCGCCACTACCGTCTCGGCCGAGACAATGGGCTCTCCCTTCTGGCTGCGCGCGATGCCGGGCGTTTGCTCTATCTGCACGACGTCCTCGCGACTCAGTGATGAAGTCACTTCAGCTGCCGAGGCACCGCGCATCACAATGGCGGTATCGGTGCTGCCGGAGTTGCGCAGTGTCTGTGCATAACCTTCAGCCATGGCCAACAGTGCGACCAACACGCCTACTACGCCGGCAATGCCGACGACAATTACTGCCGATGAACCCAGGCGTTGACTTAACGTGCTGATTCCCACCGACGCAACCGAGCGCGCCTGCGCGCCGCTGCGGGTCAGGACGAGCCACAAACCAAGCACCACCACGAGCGCAAGGGCGCCAGACCATGGCAGCAGCACCCAACCGACAAGCACAATAACTGTCAATAGAACGAGGCCAAAGTTCTTGAGAAATTTCATACTCATGCCCTCCCAGCCAGGGCGTCAGTGATATTGAGTCGCATCGCATTGAGCGCTGGCAATGCGCCGACCGCCAGGCCGAACACCAGCATCAACCCAACGCCAATTGCCCAACTGGCGGCGCCGGCTGCGGGCAGGTTCAACGCACCGTTGCTGGCGGCACCCACGGCCGGCCCGATGATGCTGGCCAGACTCAGTCCTATGCAACCGCCGATCAGAAGCAATAACACGGCCTCTGCCAGCACCATGGTCAGCACGCTTACTCCCGAGAAGCCCAACGTCTTCAGAACCGCAATCTCGCTGGTGCGTTCACGCACTGCCTGCATCATTGTGTTGCCCGCGAGCAAGAGCAAAGTGAAGAACACCGCGCCCATGATCGATGTGACGATGAGATTGATGTCGGCTAGCTGCTTCATCCAGGCAGCCGTTGCTGCCTGCTCGGTCAGCGTGCGGGTTTCGTGATCTGAGTTGGTCGAAAGTGTATCGATGGCCTTGGCCACGCGGTCTGCCTGATTGACGTCAGTCACCCGGGTCACATACCACCCTACCTGGCCACGGTTCCAAGGCGTCGTGTCGTCGAAGTACTTCCAGTTCAGCAGAAACATCTGGTCGAACCAGCCGCCGGTTTTTTTGTCGGCCACATGGATGAACCCAACAATCTTGAACGGCCAGTTCTGGCTGCCATTCTTGTCCGGGAAGATGGTTGACTGCATGGGTACCTGGTCACCCACTTTCCAGCCAAAGCGCTTGGCCAGTCCTTCTCCGACGAGGGCACCGTCCTTGGTCTCGGCGAAGGTTTTGCGAGCCTCGGCGGAGACTTCCATCTCTGGATAAATGTCCAAGTAGTTAGTCGCAACAGCGAAGCTAAAGACCTGGTTTTCGGGCTTTTGGTAGGCGCCGCCGAACCAGTTGGCGAAGGTGGTCTCCTTGACGCCATCGATCTGCGTAATACGTGCTCCAAGCGACATCGGCAGCAACTGAATGAAACTGAGTTTGGAACCCGTCTGCAATCTCTGGGCACCATTGGCGCTTTGTCCTGCCTGGTCGAAACCCACACGAACTGCGTCAAGAAGTCCGAATAGGAGGAAAGCCGTAATGATGGACACCAGCGTGAGAAAGGTCCGCAGCTTGCGCCGGAACAACGCCGCCCAGATCAGGTGAAGGTACTTCATGGCGTGCTCCTGCTGCTCAGGCCACAGCCTCGGCGGATGTCACCAGCGTGCCCTTGTCTAGATGCAGCGTTTGGCTGGCACGGGCCGCGGCTCGCGGGTCGTGGGTGACCATGACGATGGTCTTACCATGTTCGCGGTTGAGCGCCTGCAGCAGCGTCAGCACGTCCTCGGCCGACTGACGGTCCAGGTCCCCCGTGGGCTCGTCGCAGACCAGCAGGGCCGGGTCTGAAACGATGGCCCGCGCGATGGACACCCGCTGCTGCTGGCCGCCTGACAGTTCGGTGGGCTTGTGCGTGGCACGGTCGGAAAGACCCACCAGTTGCAATGCGATGGCCGCGCGCTTCCTGCGCTCTGCTGCTGAGAGCTTGGTCAGCAGTAGCGGAAGCTCTACATTCCTTTGCGCCGAGAGCATAGGCATCAAGTTGTAGAACTGGAACACGAAGCCCACTTTGGACGCGCGCCACTTGGCCAGCGCAGCACCGGAGAGCTGGTCGATGCGCTCGCCTCCCACTGTAATGGCGCCGCCACTGGGCGCATCGAGTCCACCGATCAGGTTCAGCAGAGTGGTCTTGCCTGAGCCCGACGGACCCATCAGCGCGAGGAAGTCCCCTTGATTGACGTCGAGGTTAATACTGTGCAACACCTCCACCTTCTGCTTGCCGCGGGTGTAGACCTTGGAGAGATCACGGATTTCAATCAATGCACTCATGCTCATTCCTTGCTCACAACGGTTGAGCCGTCTTTTAGCTCGACCGGAGGCGACAAAATTACAGTTTCACCTGCCTTCAGCCCTTCGGTGACCAGCTTGAACTTACCCACATCGGAGCCGAATTTGACCGCATTTTGGGTCGCCTTACCGTCATGCACGACGAAAACCACTTCGCTGCCATGGCGCTGCGCCAAAGCTGCTGGCGACAGCAGCACGCCGGGCACCGGTACGGCTTGCACCTTCGGTCTTGCCGCAAGGAAGCTCACGCGCACGCCCATATCGGGCAACACGCGAACGTCCTTCTGGTCGAGCGCCACGCGCACCTTGACCGTGGCTTTCCCGCGATCCGCACTCGGAATGACCGCTACCACATGGGCGGGAATCTTCCAGTCTGGATAGGCGTCGAGCACTGCTTCGCAGGGCATATCCGACTTGACTTGGGCGATATAGGCCTCGTTGACATCCACCGCCACTTCCAGCGAATCCATGTCAACGATGGTGCCCACGCCGGTGCGGGTGAAGCCACCCCCGGCCGAGAGCGGGGAAATGATTTCACCGACTTGTGCCGAGCGCGCTGTAACAACTCCGTCAAAAGGTGAGCGCACGGTGGCATAGTCGAAATTGACCCGCGCAATACTGACCTGGGCCTGCGCGACCTCGGATTGACGGTGGGCTGCGTCGAGCTGGGCCGCATAGGCTCGCACGGCTGTTGCTGTCTGCTCCTGAGCTTGTCGCGTAGCCATACCCGAAGCTCCCAACTCGGCCTGGCGACGTGCATCGGCCTCGGCCTGGGCCAACTGGGCACGCAACTGAGCGACGGTTGCCTGCGAGGCCCGTGCCTGCGCCTCGGCTGCGGCCAGGCCGGCTCGAAGGCCGCTGTCATCGAGTCGGGCCAGCACTTGGCCCTTCTTTACGCGAAAGCCCTCATCGATCAGAACTTCGGTCAGGGTGCCGGTAATTTGGGCTGAGACCGTGGCCGCACGACGTGCCGTCACATAGCCCGTGGCCTGCAACACTGCGTCCCCCGTCGCGCCTGGGCCATTGGCACGCACCACCGCAGTCTGCACTGAAACCGGTCGGTTACTCGCTAGGTACCACCAGATCAGGGCTGCTGAGAGCGCCAGCAAAAGCCCGGCAACGCCCAAAGCAAGGACCCATTTCGGTATTCCACCCGCGTCGATGCTCTCGCGATGCGCTCCATCTATGCGCAATTCCTTTAGCAGTTCCGTATCGATAAAAGGCTCCAAAGGACCATGGATCTGTCCGCTTGAAAGCTAGTCTAGCATTTAGAGTCCCGCATCTGGATGCGCAAACCCCTCGCCTTCAGGCGAGGGGAAGCACTCCTGATGGGTTTGCTCCCGCCCGTGGGAGTTTCGGCGATGCCCGCGGCAAGCAAATTTGTGCAAGAACTTTTGCTTGCCAGAAAGTCCGATGTGCCAGGGTTCTGCAACGACGTACAAACGAGCAGCAACACGTGGTTTCGTGCGCTATTTCAACGCATTGTCTACATTGTTCCGCAGCCATGGGGCATGGGACCGGACATTCCAGTCAAGCCACTCTGGTGATCTCTACGCAGTCCATGCCCGGGCAAATTTTTGCCGTCTTCGTTGCAATACTGTCGAATTCGTTCCGTACGCTGGCGCGCAGACAACCCAAGCACAGCCTTCGGACAATGCCACGGGAATCATTACTCGGGACGCTATGAGACACACGGAAAGACACAGGACACACCGAACAGGCTGGCTCCGGGCTGCTGTTCTCGGCGCCAACGACGGCATTGTTTCTACTGCCAGCCTTGTCCTGGGCGTTGCGGCAGCGGGCGCAAGCACTCAGGCCATACTCGTGGCAGGCGTTGCCGGACTTGTATCTGGCGCTATGTCCATGGCTGCTGGCGAGTATGTCTCTGTCAGCTCACAAGCAGATACCGAGCGCGCAGATCTGACTCGGGAGAGCAAAGAACTGGCTGCAGATCCCGTGCAGGAACACGCGGAATTGAAGGGCATTTACGTTGCACGTGGATTGGATGCGACACTGGCCTCGAGCGTTGCCACTCAATTGATGCAGCACGATGCACTTGGCGCTCATGCAAGAGATGAGCTGGGTATATCCGACACTTTGGCGGCGCAACCAGTGCAAGCCGCAATGGCCTCCGCTGCTACCTTTGCCGTGGGCGCCGCGCTGCCTCTCCTTATAACTCTCTTGCTTCCGGTGTCTAAGCTTATGTGGGGGCTTGCCGGCAGTTCTCTGCTTTTTCTTGCTCTATTGGGTCTCATGGCTGCACGAGCTGGCGGCGCACCGGCGATTGCATCGGTCACGCGCGTGACTTTTTGGGGGGCTTTGGCAATGGCACTGACTGCCGGAGTGGGAGCCCTCTTTGGAGTGGCCGCTTGAGATTCGTGGTTTCAACTCGAATCATGGCTTTCTTTCGGCGTCTCATGACAAGACCAAACTTTAGGGTCCGCTTTGCATTCCCGACCGCGCTTGTGGCTGAGCGAAGTCTTGTTGGCGGAAAAGGTCAGGGTTTTTACGTGGACTGATGGCTGATCAAAGGTGCCATACTGGCCCTCACGCGGTTGAAATGCCTATCCCTTATCCGTGGAGAGTTCATGCTCAAAATATTGTCTGCGGCAATGTTGCTGCTATGTTTTTTCGCCGTGCCGACCAACGCACAGACTTATCCGTCCAAACCGATCCGCCTGGTCGTGCCGTATCCGCCGGGTGCGCTCACCGACCTGCTCGGTCGAGCCATAGGCGAGCGCCTCGCCGCAGCGCTGAAGCAGCCAGTGATCATCGACAACCGGGCCGGAGCAGGCACGCTGGTGGGCGCGGAGGTGGTGGCCAAGTCGCCTGCCGACGGCTATACGCTGCTTATGGCCACGAGCACGACGTTGGGCATCAGCCCCGCGCTTTATCGCAAATCGCCTATTGATCCGGTGAAGGATTTCGCGCCGGTGGCACAGGCCGGAGCAGTGACCTTCTTTCTTATAGCGAACCCGTCTTTCGGCGCGAAGAGCGTGAAGGAGATGATTGACATCGTTAAAGCGAATCCGGGTAAATTCCATTACGGCTCCGTTGGCAACGGCAGTCCGCACCAGCTGTTCATGGAAGCGCTGAAGAAGGAATACGGCCTGGACATCCAGCACGTCCCGTACAAGGGCACGCTTGCAGCGCTGCCAGACCTGCTCACCGACAGGATCCAGATCATGTTCAGCGACGCCACCGTGGCCATTCCCCAAATTCAGGCAGGCAAAGTCGTCGCCCTCGGAACCTCCAGCGCCAAACACACGACGCTTATCGCCGGTGTGCCTGCAGTGGCCGACACCGTCCCTGGCTTCGACTGGCAGGCGTGGCAGGGCGTGGTGGCGCCGGCGGGCACGCCTCCCGCGATCCTGGCCTTGCTCAGCGCTGAATTGCAGCGCATCCAGAGCACAACCGAGTTTCGCGCGCTGCTGGTCAGGTTCGGCATGGATCCCGCGCCGCCGAACACGCCCGAACAATTCGCCGCCATCGTCAAGAGCGATGTTGAACGCTGGGCGAAGGCCGTCGCCGCAGCAGGTGTCGTTGTTGACTGATCGCGTTACTTCCAACCTCACTTAACCAGCACAAGGAAAATCACATGAGCCAGGTCATCGACGTCCACACACATATGCTCAACGATGCCTGGTTTGATCTGCTGAAGAAGCACGGCAAGCCGCGTTACACGGTAGGTGAAGTGAAAGGCGGGCTGCAGGCCATACACCTCGACGGCGCGCCGTTCATGACACCAGTGCCGGAAATGTTCGATTACGAACTGCGCATCCGCAACATGAACAAGGCCAAGATCGACATTTCGATAGTGTCGCTGACCTGTCCCAATGTCTATTGGGGTGGGGAAGCAGTGAGCCTGAAGGCAGCGCAGATCATGAACGACGACATGGCCAAGGCGCAGCGCGCTTACCCCGCGCGCATACGCTGGTTCGCCTCACTGCCATGGCAGTTTCCGGACCTGGCGTTGAAGGAATTGAAGCGTGCCACGAAGGCCGGCGCCGTCGGCGTCATGGTGCTGGCCAATATCAACGGCGAGCACCTGACTCATCCGCGCTTCGCGCCGATCTGGAAGGCAATCGACAAGCTCGCGCTGCCGGTACTGGTGCACCCGACCGCCCCGCCCGGCGTGGCGAATCTGCAAATGGAGGAATTCCAGCTGACCGCCTCGCTCGGCTTCACGTTCGATACCTCTCTGGCGGTGTCGCGCATGATCTACGACGGCTTCTTCGACCGCCACCTCGACCTCAAGATCATCGCCAGCCACGGCGGCGGCGCGTTACCATTCCTTGCCGGCAGACTGGACCAGTGCTATGACAATATTCCGGCCTGCCGCGTCAATATCCGCGAGCGCCCGAGTCATCATCTGCGCAACGTCTACTGCGATTCGGTCGTGTTCCGCCAGGACGCGCTAGCCATGGCGGTCGGCTGTTTCGGCACCGACAATGTCCTGTACGGCTCCGACTATCCGCACACCATCGGCGACCCGATCGGCTGCCTGGCGCGAGTGGACGCGCTGCCCGACGGGGTGCGCGACAAAGTGCGCAGCGGCAACGCCAAGCGGATTTTCAACCTGTAGGAAATCACGCCCATTTTCAATCATTCCAAGAATGGCGTTCGGGCTATTCTCAGAATCCATCAAGAAGTCGTTGATTCTGCTCGATGCGTCCTTGCAAGGGAATTGAGAACCTGCACTAACTGCTGATGTAGCTCGTCAGCTGCGAGATGGTCTGTTCGTGACCAGCGATGATGTCGTTCATGATGTCTCGGATCGAGATCATCCCGAGCACCGCCGAACCATCCACTACCGGCAGATGACGGATGTTCTTACGGCTCATCAACGCCATGCAAGCCCGTGTCCCGGTGGCGGGCGTCACCGTGATGACCTCTCGCGTCATGATCTCCGCGACCTTGGTCTCTCTGGAATTTTTGCCCTGCAAGGCGACCTTGCGCGTGTAATCACGCTCTGACACTACGCCGACCAGTCTGCCGTGCTCCGTGACGACCATGGCGCCAACCTCGTGTTCAGCCAGCAACTTCAGCATTTCAAAAACGGTAATCGAAGGACTGACTTGAAAAACCGTTGAATCGCGCCCTTTAATTAAGTCCTGAACGGGTTTCATGTTGGCTCCAGTTTGTGGGTTGATATCGGGCGACCAGTGTAAACAAATTGTTCTGCTTTGCAATAGGGCTCGGCCCGGTCGGGCCGGCGGGTCGCCGGTCAAGACTATAGTTGGGCAATCTTTACGTTTTTTTGGGGGGTTTCAATGGCCTATCTTATTTTCGGTCTGCTTGTTTTTTTAGGCGCGCATTCCGTCCGTATTGTGGCCGATGACTGGCGCACGCGAACCATGGTGCGATTCGGCGAGTTGCCGTGGAAGGCGCTTTATTCGGCGGTGTCGATACTCGGCTTGGCCTTGGTGGTGTGGGGCTTTGGTCTGGCGCGCCAGCAGCCAGTTCAGCTGTGGAGCCCCCCAACAGGCATGCGCCATCTGGCTGCGCTGCTGACTTTGGTTTCATTCACCTTGCTGGTGGCGGCCTACGTTCCGGGCAACAGCATCAAGGCACGACTTCACCACCCGATGGTGCTTGGAGTGAAGGTGTGGGCATTGGCACATTTGCTGGCCAACGGCAACCTGGCGCACGTGATACTGTTTGGCTCGCTTCTGCTGTGGTCCATCTTCAATTTCGCTGCAGCTCGCCGGCGTGACCGTTCTGGTGGCATCCAGTACCCGCGGGGCAGCGCCGGCGCGACTGCCACCACGGTGCTTGCGGGTCTAGGCGCATGGCTCGCCTTCGCGCTTTGGCTGCATGGCTTGCTGATCGGGGTTCGGCCGTTCGGTTGATAAGCTACCAAGGCAGTTCAGGCAAAAACCATAGTCCAGGTACTCCCTTGGGCACGCACCTTCTTCCTGTGTTCATTTGATGTCTAGCGCCCACTGAATAAGGTATTTCGCCGCGAAACCCGTCATCCCGAAGGCCAGTCCCAAAAAT